>NZ_BAABBP010000001.1:0-249811 GCF_039538025.1 Comamonas faecalis | reverse complement strand
TGCTGGCGGCTCTTGTCCAGCAGCCGGCTGTCGGTGGGGTGGGCAATGGCCTTGGGCATGACGGTGGTGTCCACGATCACCTGCTGCGTGCTGGTTTTCTTGATCACACCGCCACGCCGGGCGGCATTGATGCTGGCCGCCAGCAGCGTCTCCACGCCTTCCTCTCCAATGCGCTTTCTCCAGCGCGTGAGGCTGGATGGATCGATGGGCAACTCGGTCTGCAGGTAGATCTCGCCGCAGAAGAACTGCCAGTACGGGTTCTCCACCCAGGTATTCACCACGGCTTCGTCGGAGGCGTCGAAGGTGTGCTGCAGGTACAGCAGCCCGGCGACCAGGCGCGCAGGCAAGGCGGGCCGGCCACGGCCCGAAGTGAATGACGCCGAGAACGTGCGCTCGATCTCGGTCCAGTCGATCAGCGCGGCCAGGCGGATCAATGGGTGGTGCAGGTTCAGCAACTCGTCCAACCGGGGGCGGAACAGTTCAGCGGACTGTGGTTGTGGAGGCTTTGGGCCCATTCAAATCCTCGGAGAAATTTGCAAGAAAACAGGTACTGGCAAAACCATACCTTGCAAATCGTGTACCCATCAATCCGAAGAATCACCAGTCAGATCAACGGCTTGTGAGTTGTTCAGGGCGGACTCGATAGAATGTGCGACTTCGCTGGGGGTGCCGGCCTGTGCACGATGCAGGCCGGCTGAGACAGTCCCTTTGAACCTGATTGAGATCATCCTCGCGCAGGGAAGCACGCCGCACCACCGCCCTCCTCCCCCGGCCTGTCCGCTGCGATGGCTCCCGCCTGCTTCGTACTGCGCGCGACCACGCCGGAGCAGCACCGATGGGCAGCACACCTGACACTATTTCCCGCAACGAAGCCCTCGCCCCGCTGGACCACGGCGCGCGCGTGTTCGCGCTGCGCGACCATGCGGCGCTGTGGTTCAGCCTGGGCGTGGGGCTGCTGGTCATGCAGGTAGGCGCCTACCTGGTGCCGGCGCTGGGCCTGCGCCAGGCGCTGCTGGCCATCATTGCCGGATCGCTGATCGGCGCCGGCCTGCTGGGCTGGGTGGCGCGCATCGGCTGCGACAGCGCGCTGTCCAGCGCCGCGCTGATGCACGCGGTCTACGGGCGCAGCTTTGCACGCCTGCCGGTGCTGCTCAACATCGTGCAGCTGCTTGGCTGGGGCGCATTCGAGCTGGTCGTGATGCGCGACGCCACGGTCGCCATTGGCCGCCAGTCGGGCGCGATGGCCGCCAACCATTGGCCGCTGCTGGCCACCCTGGGTTGGGGTGCCGTCGTGCTGCTGCTCATCAGCGGCTCGATGGTGCAGCTGGTGCGCCGCCTGATCGCGCGCGTCGCGCTACCGCTGGTCGTGCTCTCGCTGCTGTGGCTGAGCTGGCAGTTCCTGGCGCTGGCGCAGGCCCAGGGCCTGGCGCAGCTGTGGGCCCGCCCTGGCGCGGGCGGCATGGGCGTTCTGCCAGCGCTGGATCTGGTGATCGCCATGCCCATCTCCTGGCTGCCGCTCGTGGCCGACTACGCGCGCCACGGCCGCTCGGGCCGCGCCGCGCAGCAGGGCACCTGGCTGGGCTTTGCCATTGCAAACACCTGGTGCTACGGCCTGGGCGTGCTGGTGGCCAGCGTCATGCCCAGCGAAAACCTTGTCACCGCGCTGCTGCTGGCGCAGGGCGGGCTGCTCGCGCTGGCGCTGATCCTGGTCGACGAGATCGACAACGCCTATGGCGACGCCTATTCGGGCTCGGTATCCGCGCACAGCCTGCTGCCCGCCTGGAGCGTGCGCCGCTGGGGCGTGCTGATGACGCTGGCATGCACCGCCTGCGCGCTGATGCTGCCGATGCACAGCCTTGAGCCGTTCTTGCTGCTGCTCAGCTCGGTGTTCGTACCGCTGTTTGGTGTGATCCTGGGGCGGCTTGCGTTTGGCGCGCCCACGGCCTTGCTGCTACAACAGGCCCGCGCGGTGCACTGGCAGCCCACGCTGCTGTGGCTGGCGGGCATTGTCTGCTACCACCTGCTGGCGCGGCTGGCGCCCGGCTGGGGCGCGGCGCTGCCGACACTGGCTCTGTGCTTTGCGCTGTCCTGGGCCACCCGCGGGCGGACACGGGCCTGAGCAGCGCCCGGAGGATCGGGATGCAGCAGTCACCGCGCCCGGCGGACAATCACCGGCTTGCCCCTTCAGCCTGATGACTCAAGCAGCGCATCAATGAAGGGAAGAGCACACAAGCGGTTCATCAAGGCTTGACGACCAGGTCGTTGCGCACCGACGTGACACCCTTGACGGAACGAGCCAATTCACCCGCACGGGCCTTTTCTTGAACCGACTTGGCAAAACCAGACAGTTGAACCACACCGCCATCAATTGTCTTGACGTTGATGTTGGCGGCGGAGGTGGCCGGATCATTGGCCAGCTTTGCCTTCACCTCGGTGGTTACCACGGATCCATCCACATATTCGCCAACAGTCTCCTGCTGGCGCGCAACGCTGCAACCCGCCACCATTGCAGCGGCAGAACACGCCACCACGGCGGCGGCCAGAATACGTGAAACAGTCATTTCATTCTCCTTCCATACAAAATTCAGTTTTATTTAAAATTTTTCGCATCTTCTCAAGGCCGTTTTCTGCCAAAAAAGAATGATGCGACAAACAACACCAGAAAAACCACGAAAAGAATTTTCGCGATCTCCGCAGCCAACCCCGCAATGCCAAAAAAACCGAAGAAACCGGCAATCAAGGCAATAATCAAAAATACAACCGCATAGTGCAGCATGGCATCTCCAATCTCATTGAAACAGAGCGCAAGCCGTCATTGCACTGCCATCGGTATCAAATACGACCAAGACGGCCCGCCATAACGACGACCACCCTCCTCACAGATCCTTGAATTCCTGCACCTGTCTTTCGGCTTCTTCGCGTGCAATACCGTAGCGTTCCTGCACTCTTCCAATCAAATACTGTGCATTGCCCTCGGCAACGTCAAGATCATCATCGGTCAGCTTGCCCCATTGGATTTTTAGTTTCCCCTTGAGCTGCTTCCATTGCCCCTGAATAGTGTCTTCATTCATCTTTGTTTTCCTTTCCTCGCCAATGGCAAGTATTGATTGATTTACGTGATTCGCTTCAACCGGCAGTCTTGATACCGGATATTCCGACCGTCTTTACACCTCCGATGCTTTCTGCAGCGGCAACGGCTGCCACGGTCGCGACATGATTTTTCTGACTTCTTTTCATTGAATCTCCTGTCTTTCCCGTTGGGGGCTCATCGTGCGTGATCACACGCCACGACCTGCTTCATGCAGTGCGAAAGTTATTCCACCGTGTGATTCGCGCCGGAATCCACACTGCATGTTTTTCACGGTATGCCGAGTAACCGCACTGTGAAAGATGCGAATGCACTGCTATTCGTAGTACGTTCGTACCAGGCGGCGCGCTTGCAGGAGCCACACCCAGAGGCGCACAGGAGCAACGCCGCCTGGCTGGCGACGCGCCCGCTGCAAATGAAAGAAGTGCAACGAAATACAGCGTGCTCCGGCGCGCTTGCAGCGCCAGCGCCACGCCAACGCTACGATGGCGCAGCCATGCGGTGGAGCCACCAAGGAGCGCAATGATCGAGCAATTGCTGCAGGACAACACCAACCGCCACCAACTGCAACAACTGGTGACGAATTTACGCGAAGGGGTAATGCTGCTGGACACGGATGGCGTACTTCTCTGGGCCAATCACGCCGCCTTGCGAATGCACGGCTGCAGCGCACCGGAAGCACTGGGTGTCACCACGCTCGACTACCGCAGGCGCTACCTGCTGCGCGACATGCAGAGCCGGCGCATCGGCGCGCGCGACTACCCTGGCGCGCGCCTGGCGGCCGGCCAGTCGTTCACCAAAGTCCGGTGCGTGCTGGAACCCCGCAACACTTCGCCATGGCGCCGCGTGCTTGAGTTTTCGAGCCTGGCATTGGCCGATCGCACTGGCCAAGCCGAAACCCTCGCACTGATCATCGATGACGTCACCGAGGAAGTCGATGCACAGGAGCGCTTCGAGCGCGCCTTTGCATCCAACCCAGCGCCAGCGCTCATCCTGCGGCTCGACGACTGGCGATTCATCAAGGTCAACGACGGTTTCCTGCAGATGAGTGGCTACACACGCGAGGAAGTGGTCGACGCTCCGCTGCACGCGCTTGACGTACTGCACGACGTGGAACATCCCGAGGCAACGAACCTGGCCCTGAAGCAGCACCAGCCCATCCGGCAACAGGAATCAACGGTGCCGACAAAGTCGGGGCAAACCACGTTCGTCATCCTGGCCGGCCAGCCCATCCAGGTCGCGGACCGCGACTGCATGCTGCTGACCTTCATCAACCTGGACGAACGCAGGCGGGCACTGCAGCGCCTGCAGCAAAGCGAAGAGCGCTTTGCCGCAGTATTCCGTCTGGCCCCCGTGCCCCTGCTGCTATGCGCTCGCCAGGATTGGCGCACGATCGAGGTCAACCCGGCTTTCGAGACCTTGTTCGCCAGAGCGCGCGAGCAGCTTGTCGGCCATTCGGCACTGCGCGACGCGCTGCAAGTGCGCGCCGCACTGGCTGC
The DNA here is from genome assembly GCF_039538025.1 of Comamonas faecalis. Lineage (NCBI taxonomy): Bacteria > Pseudomonadati > Pseudomonadota > Betaproteobacteria > Burkholderiales > Comamonadaceae > Comamonas > Comamonas faecalis. Next base: position 245,224 of record NZ_BAABBP010000001.1, on the reverse strand, counting down.
GCAAATCACTGCGTCCGTGGACGGCGACGGCCATGTGGCCGCGCGCGACGTAACGCTGCAAACCCACGACGGCGCGGCCATCGACGTGCTGCTGTCGGCCGAGGCAGTGCGCGTTCACGATGAGGACTGCGTGCTGTTCGCCGCCCTGGACGTGACCGAGCACAGGCACACCGAGGCGGACCTCGTCGCGGCCATCGACTCGGTGATGCAGGACAGCCAACGCTTCAGCCAGAGCGTTCTTGAAAAACTGGCCCAGATTCGCCATCCCGCCAGCACGATCAGCGAGCTGGACGCACTAACCGAACGCGAACAGGACGTGCTGGAGCTCATCTGCCGGGGCATGAGCGGGCCGCAGATCGCCATTGCGCTCAAGCTGTCACGCAACACGGTGCGCAACCACCTGGCCAACCTCTACGCCAAGATCGGAGTGCGTCGCCGCAGTGCCGCGGTGGTGTGGGGCCGCGAACGCGGCCTGGGACTCCTTCCCGGGCCGCCGATCAAGATGCGATAGGGGGCCCCGCCGCCTTCTTCGCCCTGCCTCGTCAAAGCGGCCGGAACATCGCAATCGCTTGGCGCCGCGGCGGGACGCCCCTGCACTGCAGCGGGCAATTCCCCAACAGTGGTAAAAACAACGGGTGTTCCGCCGTGGCAGCAGCATGGCGGACTTTGTTTTTCAACGCCCACGCAAAGGAGTCTGCGCCCCGTGTCTAGCGCCCTGTCCCGTATCGCCCGCACCCTGTTCCTGACAACCGCGCTGGCCAGTGCCGCGCTGGCCAACGCTGCCGATTTCGTCAGCATCAAAGGCAAGAGCGTGAACATCCGCGAGCAGCCCACCACGCAGTCCGCGCGCGTCTGGGAGCTGTCGCGCGGCTATCCGCTGCAAGTGCTCAAGCGCCAGGGCGACTGGCTGCAAGTGCGCGATTTCGAGGAAACGCTGGGCTGGGTCTACGCGCCGCTGACCGTCAAGACCGCGCACCGCGTCGTCAAGGTGGAAACTGCCAACCTGCGCGCCGGCCCCGGCACCAACCACAAGGTGCTCGGCAAGCTGGTGCAGGGCGAAATCCTGCGCACGCTGGCGCGCTCGGGCAGCTGGGTCAAGATCGAGCGCGACGGCGGCCAGCAGGGCTGGGTCTCCGCCAACCTGGCCTGGGGTTGGTAAGTTACCCCTGCACGATGCGCTGCACTTGCGGCGCAAACCCATGGTTCAGCGGCCCGCTGCCGCGGCCGGTGCGCACCGCGCGCCCGGCCTCGATCGCACCCAGGATGTAGACGCGCGCCAGGCGCGCCGCGTCGGGCAGCGCCTCGCCCACCGCCAAATACGCCGCAATGGCCGACGACAGCGTGCAACCCGTGCCATGGCCATTGGGCGTGTCGATGCGCGCCGACTCCAGCCGCTCGCGCGTGCCGTCCGCCAGCGCCAGCAGGTCGACCACCCAATCGCCGGGCAGATGCCCACCCTTGAGCAGCACGCCGCGCGCGCCCAGCGCCAGCAGCTCCTGCACTGCGCCATCGAGCGCCGCCACGCCATCGATGTCGCGACCCAGCAGCAGCGCCGCTTCGTCCAGGTTGGGCGTGATCAGGAGCGCACGCGGAAACAGCTCGCCGACCAGCGTGGCCACCGTCTCGCGCGCGATCAGGCGGTCGCCGCTGGTGGCCACCATTACCGGGTCGAGCACCACGTTGGGCAGGCGGTGGCGGTCGATCGCGTCGGCCACCACCCGCACCGCCTCGGGCGCGGCCAGCATGCCGATCTTGACAGCGTCCACGCCAATGTCCTCGACCACCGCGTCGATCTGCGCGCGCAGCATCTCGGGCGGCACGCCGTGGATGGAGCGCACGCCCTGCGTGTTCTGCGCGGTGATCGCGGTGATCGCCGTCATGCCGAAGCAACCCAGCGCGGCAAAGGTCTTCAGGTCGGCCTGGATGCCGGCGCCGCCGCCGCTGTCGGAGCCGGCAATCGACAGGACGCGCACATAGCGCGGCGCGGGGGTTTCTTGAGAAAAATCGGTCATGGCAGCAAAGCAGGCGGGGCAGAGGCCGCAAGTATGCGGCAGGTCAACACCAGGGGTTTGGTGCCTGTGCTCTAATGCCCGTTTCGGACGAAACAGGGGTGTCCCGGGTCAGAACCGGCGACTGAGAAACACCCTCCGCACCCGATCCAGATCATGCTGGCGTGGGGAGTTTCAGGCCACCGGCGCCCTGCGCGCCCCGTGTTTCGTCCCGTTGCTCATTGCGGACGACATGCACACACTCACCCCCCGCTCCTCGATCACCATCCTCGGCGCCGGCCTGCTGGGCCGGCTGCTGGCCACCAGCCTTGCGCGCCAGGGCCACCGCGTCACCGTGCACGAAGCGGGCGGCCCGGACGGCGAGGGCTCGGCCGGGCGCGTGGCCGCGGCCATGGTGGCGCCGCTGGCTGAGTCTATCGTCGCCGAACCCAACCTGGTGCGCATGGGCCAGTACGCGCTGACGCGCTGGCCGCAGCTGATCGCGCCGCTGCCCGCACCGGTGTTCTGGCAGCAAAACGGCACACTCATCGTCTGGCACCGCCAGGACGCGCCCGAGGCGGCTCGCCTGCGCGCCACCTTCGAGCACACCCGCGGCGCGGTGGCCGGCCTGCCCGCCATGCAGCCGCTGGATGCGGCTGGCGTGGCCGCCGCCGAGCCGGCGCTGGCCGGGCGTTTTTCCCAGGGCCTGCTGCTGCCGGGCGAGGGCCAGATCGACAACCGCCAGCTGTACGCGGCCCTGTTGCAGGACATGCAGGCGCACGGCGTCGCGCTGCACTGGCACAGTGCGCACACGCCCGAAGACTTTCAACCCGGCCAGGCTGGCCAGCCCGACTGGGTGCTGGACTGCCGCGGCCTGGGCGCACGCGGCCAGTGGCAGGGGCTGCGCGGCATTCGCGGCGAGGTGGTGCGCGTGCACGCGCCCGAGGTGACGCTGGCACGCCCCACGCGCCTGGTGCACCCGCGCTATGCGCTGTACGTCGCGCCCAAGCAGGATCACCACTTCGTGATCGGCGCGACCGAGATCGAGACCGACGACCTGTCGCCAATGAGCGTGCGCTCGGCGCTGGAGCTGCTGTCGGCGCTGTATACGGTACACAGCGGCTTTGCCGAGGCGCGCATCACCGAGCTGTCCACCCAGTGCCGCCCCACGCTGGCCGACAACCAGCCTGCCATCCGGCTGCTTGCGCCGCGCGTGCTGCAGCTCAACGGCCTGTACCGCCACGGCTTCATGCTGGCGCCGGCGGTGCACGACGCGGCGCTGGAGCTGCTCGCCCAAGGCAGCTCGCCGCTGGCCCGGCAATTCGACATGCATCTGCAAGGACTCACACCATGAACGTCGTGCTCAACCAGCAGCCGCTGCAACTGCCCGCCAACGCCACCGTGCAGGATCTGCTCGCCGCCATCGACGCGCGCCCGCCGTTTGCGGTCGCCGTGAACACCGGGTTCGTGCCCAAGGCGCAGTACGCCACCTGGGCGCTGCATGAAGGCGACCAGATCGAAGTGATCGCCCCGGTCACCGGCGGCTGAACCACTTCTGGAGGAAACACAATGAACACCACGACCGACGACGCCCTCGTCCTCTACGGCCAGCGCTTTGACAGCCGCCTGCTGCTGGGCACGGCGCGCTACCCCTCGCCCACCGCGCTCGAAGCGGCAGTGCAGCGCGCCCGCCCGGCCATGGTCACCGCGTCGCTGCGCCGCCAGGGCATCAACGCCACCACCACCCACGGCGGCGGCAACAGCTTCTGGGACCTGCTCAAGCGCCTGCAGGTGCCGGTGCTGCCCAACACCGCCGGCTGCCACAGCGTGCAGGAGGCCGTGACCACCGCGCAGATGGCGCGCGAGGTCTTTAGCACGCCCTGGATCAAGCTGGAGGTGATTGGCGACGACTACACGCTGCAGCCCGACACGCAGCAGACCATCGACGCCGCGGCCATCCTGATCAAGGAAGGCTTTCAGGTTCTGCCCTACTGCACCGAGGACCTGGTGCAGTGCCAGCGCCTGGTCGACGTGGGCTGCCAGGCCGTCATGCCCTGGGCCGCGCCGATTGGCACCGGCCGCGGCCCGACCAACCCCTATGCGCTCAAGGTGCTGCGCGAGCGCCTGCAGGTGCCGCTGCTGGTGGACGCCGGCCTGGGCCTGCCCTCGCACGCCTGCACCGTGATGGAGTGGGGCTTTGACGGCGTGCTGCTCAACACCGCCGTGGCCCAGGCACAGGATCCCGTGGCCATGGCCGGCGCCTTTGCCAGCGCCGTCGCCGCCGGCCGCGCCGCCTGGCACGCCGGCGCGATGGCCGAGCACGAAGCCGCCCAGCCCAGCACGCCGGTGCTGGGCACGCCCTTCTGGCACCACGGCGCGCCATGACCGCCGCCGCCCCCCACAGCTGCGGCGCACGCCGCATGGCCCAGGCGATTGCCGCGCACCACGGCGCGCGCTTTGCCGGCTTCGAGCCCCAGCCGATGCCGCAGGACGCACCCGAGGACGACGTCTACCGCGCGGCGCTTGCCGCCTGCAGCGAGCTGGGCTTCATCGCCATCGATGCGCATTGCATTGCCCGCGCCTGGCAGCGCCAGAGCGAGCGCCAGGGCGCCTTCGACCCGGCGCTATGGCCCGCTGATCCACAGGACTTCGGCCTGGCCGCGCAGGGCGACACCCCGCCGTTCGCCCCCTGCCCCGAGCGGCTGGGCCTCTACGCGGTGCTGCCCGACGCCGACTGGATCGGCCGCATGGCGCGCGCCGGCGTGCCCACGGTGCAGCTGCGCTTCAAGAGCGACGACGCGGCCGCCATCGCGCAGCAGGTGCGCGCCGCCGTGGCTGCGGTGCAGGGAACGGGCGCGCTGCTGTTCATCAACGACCACTGGCGCGAGGCGATTGCCGCTGGCGCCTACGGCGTGCACCTGGGCCAGGAAGACCTGGACGCGCTGACCACCCAGGAGCTGGCCGAGCTGCGCGCCAGCGGCCTGCGCCTGGGCGTGAGCACGCACGGATACGCCGAAATGCTGCGCGCCGACGCCGCCCGGCCCAGCTACATCGCGATGGGCGCGGTGTTTCCGACGACGCTGAAAAAAATGGCCACCGCGCCCCAGGGCGTGGCGCGCCTGAACGCCTACGCGCGGCTGATGCGCGCCTACCCGCTGGTCGCCATTGGCGGCATTGCGCTGCAGCAGTTCCCCGAGGTTCTGGCCAGCGGCGTCGGCTCGATCGCGGTGGTGCGCGCCATCGTCAACGCACCCGACCCAGAGGCCGCGGCCCACACACTGATGCAGGCCATGGAGCGCCCTGCCTGACCCTTTGCCAGATGTCCCGCGCCGCAACAAACCGCGCGGGCCGCATCACTGCTGCGCCCACGGCGCCTGCCAGCCGCCGCCCAGCGCCTGCACCAGCGCCACGACGGCCTGTTGCTGCTGCAGCTGCAGCTGCATCAGAGAGCGGCGCGCCGACAGCGTGGACGCCTGCGCGGTGACCACGCTGGTGTAGTCCGACAACCCCGCCTCGTAGCTGTTGAGCATGCGCTGCTCGGCGCCGGCTGCCGCGTCGGCGGCGCTGCCCTGGTGGGCTATCTGCCGCTCCAGCGTCCGCAGCGTGCTGAGCTGGTCTTCCACCTCGCCCATCGCGCCCAGCGCGGTCTGGCGGTAGCGGGCACTGGCTGCCTGCTGCGCGGCCACCGCCTGCTGCACCGCGGCGTCGCGCGCGCCCGCGTCCAGCAGCGTCTGCGCCAGGCTCGCGCCCAGCGACCAGGCCAGCACCGGCGCCGACAGCAGCTCGCCGGCGCTGGCCGCCGCGCCGCCCAGGCCGGCGCTCAGGTTGACGCTGGGAAACCACGCGGCGCGCGCCACGCCGATGCCGGCATTGGCCGCGGCCACGTCGCGCTCGCTGGCGGCCACATCGGGGCGGCGCAGCAGCAGCTCGGACGGCAGCAGCAGCGGCAGCTGCGGTGCGGTACGCACCCAGGGCGCACTTGCGAGCGTGAACTGTGCCGGCGGCTCGCCGACCAGCAGCGCCAGCGCATGCTCGGTCAGCGCACGCGTGCGCTGCAGGCCGGCGCGCGTGGCGCGGGCGTTCTCCAGCGTGGTCTGCGCCTGCAGCAGGTCGGTGTGCGCTGCAACACCGGCGCGGTAGCGGTTGTCGGTGATCTGCAGGCTGCGCGTGTAGCCGGCAATGATCTCGTCCATCAGCAGCAGCTCGGCGTCGGCCTCGCGCAGCGCAAAGTAACCCTGGGCCAGACTGGCCTGGGCCGCCAGGCGCGCGCCGGCCAGATCGGCCTCGCTGGCCTGCACCGCCGCCTGCTGGGCCTGCACCTGCGCGCCAACGCGGCCCCACAGGTCGGGCGCCCAGCTGGCGGCCAGGCCCAGCGTGGCGCTGCCGCGCGCCGGGTCGCCGCTGCGCGACCCGCCCGCCTGCAGGCCCAGCGTGGGCCAGCGCTGCGCCTGGCTTTGCTGCAGCAGCGCCTGGGCCTGCGCCACGCTGGCCGCTGCCTGGGCAATGTTCTGGTTGCCCACCTCCACGCGCTCCATCAGTGCGTCCAGCTGCGCGTCGCCAAACAGCGGCCACCAGCGCTGCTGCTGCCACAGGCCCTGCAAGCTCTCGTCCGTAGTGCGCACCCAGCCCTCGGGGGCGCTTTCCTTCCAGTGCGCGGCGGGCCGGGCCATGTCGGCCACCACGTCGCCGGTGGTGGGCGCCATGGTGCTGCAGCCGGCCAGTAGTGCGCCGCCCAGCGCCAGCCCCCATGCCAGCAGGCGGACTGCAAGAGCGCCGTGGCGCGGGCGGGTGGCGGGCGGCGCCGGAGGAAGGCCGTTGTGCATCGGAGAAGTCATGTTGCACACCATTGTGGGCGGCGCATGGCGGCGCGGCTTGCAGCGCGCCTGCCCGCGGGGCAAAGATATGTAAAGCCGGTCAGCGCCAGCGTCGTGCTACCGTTGAAAAGACAAGGCGCGCCACGGTTTGGACGCGCGTGGAGGTTTGTATGTCCGATCGCACCCCGACCATGGGCCGGCGCATTGCGCTGGTGCTTGCAGTGGCGGCCACCGGCCTGCTGCTCAGCGGCTGCGTGGTGGCGCCGGCGCAGCCGGTCTACACCACCGGCGAGGTCTATGCGCCGATGGCGCCGCCGCCGCCGCGTTACGAGGTGGTACCGGTTCTGCCCTTCCCGGGCGCCATTTGGATCAGCGGCTACTGGGGCTGGAGCGGCGGCCACCATGTCTGGGTGCCGGGCCGCTACATGGCGCCGCGCCCGGGCTACCAGTGGAGGCCCCACCAGTGGGCGCCGCGGCCCGGCGGCGGCTGGGCGCTGCACGGCGGGCAATGGGCGCCGCCCGGGCGCCCCGGCATGCAGCCCAACCGTCCCGGCGCGCAGCGCCCCGTCCCGCGCCCGCCCACGGCCGAGCGCCCACAGCGGCAGCGCAACTGGCAGCAGAACGCGCGTCCGCGCCCGGATGCCGATGCCGAACGCGGGCCACGCGGCCCACAGAACCGCGGCGAGCGGCGTGGCCCGAATGGCGGCGGACGTGGTGACCGGGATCATTGGCGCTGATCACCCTGCAGCCGCGGGCAGCGGCGCGCCGGTGCGGCGCGTGCGCAGCCGGTCGAGCAGCACGTAGACCGCCGGCGTCGTCAGCAGCGTGAGCAGCTGGCTGGCGATCAGTCCGCCAACGATGGTCACGCCCAGTGGCTGGCGCAGCTCCGAGCCCTGGCCAAAACCGATCGCCAGCGGCAGCGCGCCCAGGCCTGCGGCCAGCGTGGTCATCAGGATGGGGCGAAAGCGCAGCAGGCATGCCTGATGCACCGCCTGCACCGCGGTCAGTCCCCGCTCACGCTCGGCGTGCAGCGCAAAGTCGATGATCAAAATCGCGTTCTTCTTGACGATGCCGATCAACAGGAACAGGCCGATCAACGCCATGATGGAGAACTCCATCTTCAGCAGCAGCAGCGCCAGCACCGCGCCAAAGCCGGCGCTGGGCAGCGTGGTGAGCACCGTGATCGGGTGGATCAGGCTCTCGTAGAGCATGCCCAGCACCAGATAGATGACGACGATGGCCGCCGCGATCAGCAGCCCCTGCTGCGACTGCGTCTGCTGCGCCTGCGCCAGCGCCCCCGAAAAACTCCCGCGCACGCCATTGGGCAGGCCGATGGCGTCCACCGCATCCAGCACCGCCTGGCGCGCCTGCTCCTGCGACACACCGTCGGCCAGGTTGAACGACAGCGTGCTCGACAGCTCGCCGCCGTCGTGGAGCACGCTGGCGGGCACGGCGCGCTCGGAAAAGCGCGCGAATTGCGACAGCGGCACCATCGTGCGCGCCGCCTGCGAGATGGGCTGGCCGGTGGAGGCGCTGCGCAGCGCCGGATTGGCGCTGGTGCCGCCCTCGCCGCCGGCGGCCACCATCACGTCCTGCAGCGCCTGCGGCGACTGCGCGTACTGCTGCGCCCATTCCATCACCACGGTGTACTGGTTCAGGTCGCTGTACATCGTCGCCACCTGGCGCTGGCCAAAGGCGTTGTACAGCGCCGTGTTGACCGCCGCGGGCGTCACGCCCAGGCTGGCGGCCTGGTCGCGGTCGACCTCGATGAAGGTCTCCACGCCGTTGTCGCTCTGGTCGTCGTCCACGTCGGTCAGGCGCGCGTCCTGGCGCAGCCGGGCCGACAGCCGGAGCGTCCAGGTCTTGAGGTCGGCCTGGCTGTCGCTCTTCAAGGTGTACTGATAGGTGGAATTGCTGCTCCTGCCGCCCATGTGCAGCTCCTGCGCAGGGTTGAGGAACACGCTCAGCCCGGTGATGGTGGCCAGCTTGGGGCGCAGGCGATTGATGACGGTGCGCGTCTTCTCGCCCTTGGGGCGCTCGGCCGCGGGCTTGAGCGCGCCGAACAGAAAGCCGCCGCCCCCCCTGCCGCTCGAATACGCCACCACGGTGCCCACCGACGGATCGGCGCGGATGATGTCGGCCGCCTGCGTGAGCTTGTCGCCAAAGGCGACGGTGGAGATGCTCTGGTCGGCGCGCAGGCCTGCGGAGAACTGGCCGTTGTCCTGCTCGGGAAAGAAGCCCTTGTCCACCTGCGTGAACAGATAGCCGTTCAGGCCGATGACCACCGCCAGCACCAGCATGACCAGCCAGGGAAAGGCCAGCGTCCAGTCCAGCGCCCGCGCGTAGCCGCGCGACAGCGCCTGCTGGCCTGCGGCCAGCCACTGGCGCAGGCCACCCGCGGCGCTCCTGCGCGGCTCCTGCGCGCGTTGCGCCGGCAGCAGCATGGCGCACAACATGGGCGTGGTGGTCAGCGAGATGACGAGCGAGATCATCACCGCCACCGACAGCGTGACCGCGAACTCGCGAAACAGCCGCCCGGGCTGCCCGCCCATGAACAGCAGCGGAATGAACACTGCCACCAGCGACACGCTGATGGTCAGCACCGTGAAGCCCACCTCGCGCGCGCCGTCCAGCGCCGCGCGGGTACGTGCCACGCCCCGCTCCAGGTGGCGGGTGATGTTCTCGATCACGACGATGGCGTCGTCGACGACGAAACCCGTCGCCACGGTCAGCGCCATCAGCGTCAGGTTGTTGAGCGAATACCCCAGCGCCGCCATGGCCGCGAACGTGCCCAGCAGCGACACCACGGTGGCCACCGCCGGAATCAGCGCCGCGCGCAGGTTGCGCAAAAACAGGCCGACGACCAGCACCACCAGCAGCACCGCGACGGCCAGCGTCACCTCCACCTCATGCACCGACGCACGCACCGAACCGGTGCGGTCCACCGCCACCTGCAGTTGCACGTCCTGCGGCAGCTGCGCGCGCAGCTGGGGCAGCAGCGCGTCGATCGCGTCGGCGGTGGCGATCAGGTTGGCGTCGGGCTGCTGGGTGATGTTGACGATGATGGCCGGCCCGCCGTTGAACATGCCGCGCGTGCGCGTGTCCTGCACGCTGTCGATCACGCGCGCCACCTGCGACAGCCGCACCTCCTGGCCGCCGCGCATGCCGACGATCAGGTCGCGGTAGTCGGCCGCATGCAGCCCCGGCGCGGGCGTGAGCACCTGCAGCGCCCGCCCGTCCTGCGCGCCGCCCACCTCGATCACGCCCGTGGGCCGGTTGGCGTTGCCCGCCTGCAGCGCGGCGCGCACGTCGTCGCTGCCAATGCCCAGCTGCTGCAAGGCGAACGGGTTGAGCTCCACGCGCACCGCCGGCTGCGAGCCCCCGCCCAGCGTCACGTCGCCCACACCCGGCACCTGCAGCAGGCGCTGGCTGATGATGTTGTTGACCTCGTCGAAGATCTGCCCCGGCGAGCGCGTGGGCGAGGTCAGCGCCAGGATCATGAAGGGCTGGGCGGCAGGGTTGGCCTTGCGGTAGGTGGGGTTGCTGCGCAGGTTGGCCGGCAGGTCGGTGCGCGCGGCGTTGATCGCCGCCTGCACGTCGCGCGCGGCGCTGTCGATGTCGCGCTCCAGGTCGAACTGCAGCACCACACGGCTCGACCCGGTGCTGCTGAAGCTGGTCATCTCGTTGACGCCGGCAATCGTGCCCAGCGTGCGCTCCAGCGGCGTGGCCACGGTGCGCGCCATGTCGGCGGGGCTGGCGCCGGGCATGCTGGCGCTCACGAAGATGACGGGGAAGTCCACCGCCGGCAGGCGCGCGATCGGCAGCGTCAGAAACGCCGCAATGCCGGCCAGCGCCAGGCCGATGGTCAGCAAGAGGGTGGCGATCGGGCGGCGGATGAAGGGGCGCGAAAGGTTCATTGGCGGCCACCTTTCGCGTCGGGGCTGCTGCCGGTGGCTTGGGCGACGCCGGCTGCGTCTGGGAGCGAATGTGGCTGGCCGGGTCTCGCCCCGGCGGGCGCCTTACTTTTCTTGCTTCGCCAAGAAAAGTAAGCAAAAGAAGGCGACCCCGCTTCCTGCGACCCCTGCGCTTCGCTACGGGGCAAACCTGGGGCAAGCTGGTTGCGGGGTGCGCCGCAGAACTCACTGCGCGCCTGCGGCGCTCCGTTCAAACAACTGCGGCGAGTCAGACAACAAAGCATGCGCGCTCCGACGCGCATGCCCACCCCGCAACCAGCTTGCCCCAGGCGCATCCAGAGGGGAAAACTGCAGCCGGCGCGCCCCGGCCTATCCCCTCTGGCTGTGCCGAGGAGCGCAGCCGGCGCGGTGCGCAGGTGCGCCGCAGGACGCACCTGCTTCGTCATCTGACTGGCCGTGCATGTCTGAACGGAGCGCGTCAGCGCGCAGTGAGTTGCACGGCCGCACCGCGCTGGTGAGCACCGCAGGTTGCCCGCAGCGCAGCGAAGGGACACAGACAGCGGGGCCGCCTTTCTTTTGGGTACTTTTCTTTGGCGGAGCAAAGAAAAGTACCTCGCCTGCCGGGGCGAGACCCGGCCGACCACCCTCAGCTTCCCTCCCCCGCCACCCAAAAAACCAAGAAAAAGCAGGCAACTCATGCCGGCTCCTCCAGCTTCCGCACCCCACCCCCCAGCCGGTCGAACCACAAATAGATCACCGGCGTGGTGAACAGCGTCAGCAGCTGCGACAGCACCAGCCCGCCAAAAATCGAGATACCCAGCGGCCGGCGCAGCTCGGCGCCGTCGCCCCAGCTGAGCATCAGCGGCACGGCCGCGGCCAGCGCTGCCAGCGTGGTCATCAGGATGGGGCGAAAACGCAGCAGCGCCGCCTGGTGGATCGCCTCCAGCGCGCTCTTGCCCTGGTGGCGCTCGGCCTCGATCGCGAAGTCGATCATCATGATCGCGTTCTTCTTGACGATGCCGATGAGCAGCACCAGGCCGATGATGCTCACCACGTCCAGCGCATGGCCGGTCCATTCCAGCGCCAGCAGCGCGCCCACGCCCGCCGAGGGCAGCGTCGAGAGAATGGTGAGCGGGTGCACATAGCTCTCGTAGAGCACGCCCAGCACGATGTAGACGCACACCACCGCCGCCAGGATCAGCCACAGCTGGTTGGCCAGCGAGTTCTGGTAGGCGCCGGCCGCTCCCGTCAGCCGCAGCGTGATGCTGGCGGGCAGCCCCGCCTGGTCGACCGCCGCCTCGATGGCCTGCACCGCAGCGCCCAGGCTCACGCCCGGCGCCAGGTCGAAGCCCACGGTGGCCGCCGGGTACTGGCCCACGCGCTGCACCGTGACCGGGGCGTTTTGCTGCACCACCTGCGCGAACGAGGACAGCGGCGTGGTGCCGCCGTCGGTCGTCTTGACCGGCAGGTCGCGCAGCGCCTGCAGGCTGTCGGCGTCGTGGCGCGCGGCCTCCAGGATCACGCGGTACTGGTTGGTCTCGCTGAAGATGGTCGAGACGATGCGCTGGCCGAAGGCGTTGTACAGCGTGTTGTCCAGCACGCTGGCGCTCACGCCCAGGCGCGCGGCCGTGTCGCGGTCGACCTGCACCATGGCCGCGGTGGCCACGGCGCCGGCGCTGGTCGTCACGTGGCGCAGCTGCGGCAGCGGCTCCAGCAAGTGCGCCAACTGCTGCGCCCACTGGTTGACCAGGGCCGTGTCCACGCCCTCCAGGTCGAAGCGGTAGGGCGTGGGGCCGGTGTCGGAGTCGATCGTCAGGTCCTGCGTGGGCTGCAGGTACAGCACCGCGCCCGGCACCTGGCTGGCCACCCGGACGCGCAGGCGCTCCATGATGGCGGCCTCGGAGTCGCCCAGCAGCGTGGCCGGGCGCAGGTTGATCACCAGCCGCCCCTGCGACAGCGCGCTGTTGTTGGCCGCATCCACGCCGACGACCGAGCTGAGCGACAGCACCTGCGCGTCCGCCAACACCACCTGCGCCACCTGCGCCTGCAGCGCCGACATGCGGGCGAACGACACGTCGCCGTCGGCCTGCACCTGGCCCTGCAGCTGGCCGGTGCTCTGCGTGGGGAACAAATCCTTGGGGATGACCACATACAGCAGCGCGGTAAGCGCAAACGTGGCCAGCGCCACCCACAGCGTCAGCACCTGGTGGCGCAGCACCCACTGCAGCGCGCTGTCATAGTGGCCAATCATCGCGTCCACGCCCGACTGCAGCCAGCGCGCAAGACGCCCCTGCACCGCATCCAGCGGCTGCAGCATGCGCGCCGCCATCATCGGCACCAGCGTGAGCGACACCAGCGCCGAGAACAAAATGGTGATGGCCAGCGTCACCGCGAACTCGCGAAACAGCCGCCCGATCACCTCCTGCATGAACAAGAGCGGAATCAGCACCGCAATCAGCGACACGGTCAGCGAGATGATGGTGAAGCCGATCTCGCCGGCGCCCGTGAGCGCGGCGTTGAGCGCCACCGACGCGTCCTGGCGCCAGCCGCCTGCCGCGCCCTGCTCGCCCGCCTGCGCGCTGGCCTTGGCCGCCGCGTCGCGCGCCAGCTCCAGGTGGCGCGAGATGTTCTCGATCATCACGATGGCGTCGTCCACGACGAAGCCGGTGGCGATGGTCAGCGCCATCAGCGACAGGTTGTTGAGCGAGTAGCCCAGCAAATACATGGTGCCCACCGTTCCCAACAGCGAAATGGGCACGGCGATGCTGGCGATCAGCGTGGCGCGCAGGCTGTGCAGAAAGGCGAAGATCACCAGCACCACCATCACGACGGCCAGCACCAGCTCCATCTCGACGTGCTCGACCGACGCGCGTATGCCCAGCGTGCGGTCGGACAGCACGGAAAGCCGCACGCTCTGCGGCAGGCTGTCCTCGAGCTGCGGCAGCTGGCGCTTGATCGCGTCGACCGTGGCGATCACGTTGGCGCCGGGCTGGCGCTGCACGTTGATGATGATGGCCGGGCTGGGCGCCGCGCCCGCCTCGCGCACGCCCTGATCGGTCGCCACCCAGGCGCCCAGGCGGTCGTTCTCCGCGCCGTCGACCACCTGGGCCACGTCCTTGAGGCGCACCGGCTGGCCGTCCACGTAGGCGACGACCAGCTCGCGGTAGTCCTCGGCCGTGAGCAGCTGGTCGTTGGCGTTGATGCTGTACTGGCGCGAGGGCCCGTCGAAGCTGCCCTTGGCACCGCTGGCGTTGCCCGCGCTGATCGCGCTGCTGATCGCGTCCAGCCCCAGCCCCTTGGCCGCCAGCGCCTGCACGTTGCCCTGCACCCGCACCGCGGGGCGCTGCCCGCCCGCCAGCGTCACCAGCCCCACGCCGTTGATCTGGCTGATCTTCAGCGCCAGGCGGGTGTTGACCATGTTCTGCACCTCGGTCAGCGCCAGGCTGTCGCTGGTGACGGCCAGTTGCAGGATGGGCGCATCCGCCGGATTGACCTTGGCGTAGACCGGGGGCGTGGGCAGGTCGGCCGGCAGCAGCGTACCGGCGGCGTTCATTGCAGCCTGCACCTGCTGCTCAGCCGCGTCCATGTCCAGATCCAGGTCGAACTGCAGCGTGACCATGGACACGCCGGCGCTGCTGGTGCTGCCCATGCGCGTCAGGCCGGGCATCTGGCCGAACTGGCGCTCCAGCGGCGCGGTGACGGTGCGGCTCATCACGTCGGGGCTGGCGCCGGGGTACAGCGTCTGCACCTGGATGGTGGGGTAGTCCACCTGCGGCAGCGCCGCCAGCGGCAGCAGCCGCAGGCCGACGAGGCCGGCCAGCACGATGGCCACCATGAACAGCGCCGTGGCCACCGGGCGCTGGATGAACAGGCGCGAGACGTTCATGCCCTATCGCGCGGCCGCGTTGCCCTGGCCCTGGCGGCGGCCCGCCGGGCCCTGGCCCGGCCCGGCCTGCTGTGCCTGCGCCTGCGGCAGCTGCACCTTGCCGCCGTCCTTGACGCGGTCGCCACCCTCGGTCACCACGCGCTCGCCCGGCTGCAGGCCCTGGGTGACCAGCACCTGCTCGGCACTGGCCAGCCCGCGCACCACGGCGCGCACGTGCGCCGTGCCTTCGGCGTCGATCACGTAGACATAGTCGCCCTGCGGGCCGGTGCGCACCGCGGTGACCGGCACCAGCACGCCCTCGTCCTGCCCCAGTTGCAGCCGCGCGTTGACGAACTGGCCCGGAAACAGCCCCTGGTCGGCATTGGCAAAGCGCGCCTTGGCGCGCACCGTGCCGGTGGCGGTGTTGACCTGATTGTCCAGCGTCAGAAAGTCGCCCTCGGCCAGCGTCTTCGTGCGGCCCTGGTCCAGCGCCTGCACCGGCAGCCGGCCGGCCTTTTGCGCGGCCAGCACCGCGCCCACGCGTTCCTGCGGCACCGAGAACACCACGTCGATCGGCGCTATCTGCGTGATCGTGGCAATGCCGCCCGTGCTGGTGCTGCCCACCAGATTGCCCGGATCCACCGCGCGCAGGCCAATGCGCCCACTGATCGGCGCGTGGATCGTCGCGTAGCCCACGTTGAGCTGCGCTGCGCGCACGCTGGCGTCGTCGGAGTCGACCACGCCCTGCAGCTGCTTGACCAGCGCCGCCTGCGTGTCCACGTCCTGGCGGGCGATCGAGTCCTGCTCCAGCAGCGTGCGGTAGCGCGACAGCGTCAGCTGCGCCTGGGTGAGCTGCGCCTGGTCGCGCGCCAGTTGCCCGCGCGCCTGCGCCAGCGCCTGCTCATAGGGGCGCACGTCGATGCGCGCCAGCACCTGGCCTTTTTTCACCATCTGCCCTTCGGTGAACAGCACCTCGGTGAGCACGCCCGAGACCTGCGGCACCAGCGTCGCGGTGGCCGGCGGCGTCACGGTGCCCAGCGCGTCGACCACCACCGGCAGCGCGCCCTGCTGCGCCACGGCAGCGCCCACGGTCACGCCGCCTCCACCACCGCCGCCCGGACCAAAGGGAAAGCCGCCCTGGCCTGCAGGCCCCGCACCGGGCGCCTGGTTGCGCTGTACCAGCCACCAGGCGCCGCCTGCGAGCATCGCAATGACGACCAGCGTCATCAACAGCGAAAGGCCTTTGCGATGTGCTCGGCCGGGTGCGGGCGTGGGGTCGGTGTCAGCCATGTTGGGTATTTTTTTCATGCGCGGCCCATCGTAACCAGCCGCCGCGGCGCGGCAGTGTGCCGCGGTTGAAGAAATGCCCGGCGTGGCCTCATCGCGTGTTTTTCAGTGCGCTTCTTCCCAGTTGGCGCCCACGCCCACCTCGGCCAGCAGCGGCACCTTGAGCTGCGCCACGCCGGCCATGATGGCCGGCACCTGCTCGCGCAGCCAGTCGGCGCGGCCGGCGGGCAGCTCGAAGACCAGCTCGTCGTGCACCTGCAGAACCATCAGGATGTCCGGCTGCTCGGCGTCCAGCCGGGCCTGCACCGCCACCATGGCCTTCTTGATCAGGTCGGCTGCCGTGCCCTGCATCGGCGCGTTGATCGCCGCGCGCTCGGCCGCGGCGCGGCGCGGGCCGTTGGGCGAGTTGATCTCGGGCAGCTGCAGGCGCCGGCCGAACACGGTCTCGACGTAGCCCTGCGCCTTGGCCAGCGCCTTGGTGTCCTGCATGTACTGCCACACGCCGGGGTAGCGCTGGAAGTAGCGGTCGATGTAGTTCTTGGCCGCCGTGTTGTCTATGCCCAGGTTCTTGGCCAGGCCGTAGCTGCTCATGCCGTAGATCAGCCCGAAGTTGATCACCTTGGCGTAGCGCCGCTGCTCGCTGGTGACCTGCGCGAGCGTCACGCCGAACACCTCGGCCGCGGTGGCGCGGTGCACGTCCAGGCCGCCGTGGAAGGCCGCCAGCAGCGCCTCGTCGCCGCTCAGATGGGCCATGATGCGCAGCTCGATCTGGCTGTAGTCGCAGCTGGCAATCACCCGTCCGGGCGGCGCGACGAAGGCCTCGCGGATGCGCCGGCCCTCGGGCGTGCGCACGGGAATGTTCTGCAGGTTGGGCTCGTTGCTGGCCAGCCGCCCGGTGACGGCCACCGCCTGCGCATAGTGGGTGTGCACGCGGCCGGTGCGCGGGTTGGCCAGCTGGCTGAGCTTGTCGGTATAGGTGCTTTTCAGCTTGGACAGGCTGCGGTGCTCCAGCAGCCGGGCGGGCAGCGGGTAGTTCTCGGCGAGTTTTTCAAGCACCTCCTCGTCGGTCGAGCGCGCGCCGGTGGCGGTTTTCTTGACCACCGGCATGCCCAGCTTGTCAAAGAAGATCTCGCCCAGCTGCTTTGGCGACC
The DNA here is from genome assembly GCF_039538025.1 of Comamonas faecalis. Taxonomy (NCBI): domain Bacteria; kingdom Pseudomonadati; phylum Pseudomonadota; class Betaproteobacteria; order Burkholderiales; family Comamonadaceae; genus Comamonas; species Comamonas faecalis. The sequence goes on along the minus strand of NZ_BAABBP010000001.1, from coordinate 228,205 downwards.
CGAGGTTGAAGGGCTGGCCCGCCAGCTCATACGCCTCCTGCTCCAGCTCGGTGATGCGCAGGCCCAGCTCGTGGCTTTGGCGGGCGAGCTTGTTCGCGTCGACCAGCACGCCATTCCTCTCCATGCGAAACAGCGTCTCGCTGCTGGCGATCTCCAGCGCATAGATGGCGCTCAGCTTGTCGCTGGCCTGGATCTGCGGCCACAGCACGCGGTGCACGTCCAGCGTCTGGTCCGCGTCCTCGCAGGCGTAGGCCGCGGCCTTGTCCACCGGCACCTGGGCAAACGGAATCTGCTTGGCGCCCTTGCCGCACAGATCTTCGTAGCTGATGCCTGTACGCCCGGTGTGGCGCTCGGCAAGACTCGTCAGGTTGTGCGGCCGGTGCACCTCCAGCACATAGCTTTGCAGCATGGTGTCGTGCACATAGCCACGCACCTCGATGCCGTGGTTGGCAAACACATGGCGGTCATATTTGATGTGCTGGCCGAGCTTCGGAGACTTCACATCCTCCAGCCAGGGCCTGAGGCGCTCCAGCGCCTCATCGAGCGGCAGCTGCACCGGCGCGTCCGGCCCCTCGTGCGCCAGCGGCAGGTAGGCGGCCGCTCCCGGCTCCACGCTGAAGCTCATGCCGACGATGCGCGCGCGCTGCTCGTCCAGCGACGTGGTCTCGGTGTCCAGCCCCACCAGGTCGGCAGCCTTCAGGCGCTCCATCCACGCGTCCAGCCGCTCCCAGCTCAAAATGGTCTCGTAGTCCACGTCGCGCTGCTGCGCGGCGGTGGCCACGTCGCTTGCCGCGGTGTCGGCAAACAAGTCGGGCGTGCCGTCGCCGGCGGCGGCCGGTGCCGCGGCCTGCAACTGGCGCGCCAGCGTCTTGAAGCCGTAGCGCTCGTAGAAGTCGCGCAGCGCCTCGGTCTGCTCGCTGCCCACGGCCATCGCGTCCAGCGACGGCAGGCCGGGCAGGTCGGCGCTCAGGTCGCAGTCGGTCTTGATTGTCACCAGCTGGCGCCCGGTAGGCAGCCACGCCAGCGCGTCGCGCAAGTTCTGGCCGGCCACGCCCTTGATGTCACCCGCGTGCGCAATCAGCGCTTGCAGGCTGCCGTATTGCTCCAGCCACTTGGCGGCGGTCTTGGGGCCGACCTTGGCGACGCCCGGCACGTTGTCCACCGCGTCGCCCACCAGGGTCTGGAAGTCCACCATCAGCTGCGGCGGCACGCCGAACTCGGCCGTCACGCCGGCCACGTCGCGGCGCTTGCCGTTCATCGTGTCGATGACGGTGACATGGTCATTGACCAACTGCGAGAGATCCTTGTCGCCGCTGGAGATCACCACCTGCAACCCTTGCGCCACGCCCTGCACCGCCAGCGTGCCGATCACGTCGTCGGCCTCCACGCCAGGCACCGTGAGCACTGGCCAGCCCAGCAGGCGCACCACCTCGTGGATGGGCGCGATCTGCGCCCGCAGATCGTCGGGCATGGGCGAGCGGTTGGCCTTGTAGTCTGGGTACAGGTCGTCGCGAAACGTCGGGCCGCTGGCGTCGAACACACAGGCCACATAGGCCGCGGGCACTTCTTTCTTCAACGCGTGCAGCATGTTGACCATGCCGCGGATCGCGCCGGTGGGCTCGCTCGTCGGGTCGCCCGGCACGGCGCGCAGATCGGGCATGGCATGGAAGGCGCGGTAGAGGTAGCTGGAGCCATCGACCAGCAGCAGGGTGGCAGGGGTGTCGCTCATGTCGCAATTGTGCCTGCGCCGCCGCCGCCCGCACCGCTACGATGCGAGGCACAAAAACCGACAAGGAGACTCCATGAAAGCATTCAAACGCGCGCTGCTGTGGCTGCTCGTGCTGCTGCTCGTCGCGGGCACGGCCGGCTGGTTCAGCCTGGACAAGGAAACGCGCGGCCTGATCAAGACCTTCCCGACCAACCGCGACCTGCTGTTCTGGACCCTGCCCCAGCGCGACGCAGCGTTTCGTGCGATGGACCGCATCAGCCTGCTGGCCAAGTGGCACACGGCCCAGCCCGCGGCCACGCCGCGCGCGCTGCCCGCCGGCACGCCGCTGAAGCTGGATCTGGACGTCGACGCCTTCATGGCTGGCCAGCGCAGCGCCGCGCTGCTCATCGTGCAGGGCGGCCAGCTGCGCCTGGAGCGCTACGGCCTGGGTTTTGACGGCAGCGGCCGCTGGACGAGTTTTTCGGTCGCCAAGTCCTTCACCTCGACGCTGGTCGGTGCAGCGCTCAAGGACGGGCTGATCAAGAGCATGGACGACAAGGTCAGCGACTACCTGCCGGACATGAAGGGATCGGCCTACGAGGAGGTCAGCGTGCGCCAGCTGCTGACCATGACCTCGGGCGTGGCCTGGAACGAGGACTACGCCGATCCGCAATCCGACGTCGCGCGCTTCAACAACCACCAGCCCGAGCCGGGCGTCGACGCCCTGGTCAGCTACATGCGCCGCCTGCCGCGCGCCGCGCCAGCGGGCGAGCGCTGGAACTACAGCACCGGCGAGACCAACCTGGTCGGCGTGCTGCTGGCCGCGGCCATCGACAAGCCGCTCGCCCAGTATCTGCAGGAGAAGATCTGGCAGCCCGCGGGCATGGAGCAGCAGGCCACCTGGCTGCTGAGCAAGAGCGGCATCGAGATCAGCGGCTGCTGCATCCAGGCCACGCCGCGCGACTACGCCCGCCTGGGCCAGTTCATCCTGGAGGGCGCGCAGGTGGGCGGCCAGGCCATCGTGCCCGACGGCTGGCTGCACGAGGCCACGCACAAGCAGGCCGACATCGGCACGCCCGGGCGCGGCTACGGCTACCAGTGGTGGACCTATGACGACGGCAGCTTCACCGCGCGCGGCATCTTCGGCCAGGGCATCTTCATCGACCCGGCGCGCCAGCTCGTCATCGTCACCAACGCCGACTGGCCCACCGCCCGCGAGCCCCAGGCCATGGCCGCGCGCGAGGCCTTCTACCAGGCGGTGCAAGCCGCCGTGGACGCCGAGGCATCGCAGTGAAAAGCCCGGGCGGCGCGCCTACAATCACCCCATCATGCGCACCGCCCTTCTCTCCGCCCTGCTGGCCCTGGCCAGCGCCCCGCTACTTGCCCAGACCACGCCGGCAGCGCCTGCGCCTGCGCAGGCTGCCACCGTCCCCGCCGCCGCTGCCGACGAGGCGCAGCAAGGCCGGCGCAACCAGCGCATCGAACGCATCGTCGTCGAGGACGCGGGCAGCCGCATCGACGAGTTGCGCGTGGGCGGGCAGACCGAGCAAATCACCGTCCAGCCCAAGCAGCAAGGCATGCCCGCCTACGAGGTGCGCAGCCAGGAAGGCGCACGCGCACGCCCGGCCAACCAGAGCGCACCTGGCACCATGACGGCGCCGCGCGTGTGGAACCTGGGCCATTTCTGACACCTGCCAGGGCCGCCCGCGTGCGTGGGCGGCCCTGTTTTTCCTGCGACCGACCGTCCCGCAGCCGAGCACCTGATGGCCGTCTACACCGAAGTCTCCCCCGCCGCAGCCCGCGCGCTGCTCAAGCGCCTGCGCCTGGGCGCGCTGCTCGAACTGCGCGGCATCCAGGGCGGCATCGAGAACACCAACTACTTCGTCACCTGCGAGGGCGGCGAGTTCGTGCTCACGCTGTTCGAGCGGCTCACCGCCGAGCAGTTGCCGTTCTACCTGCACCTGATGAAGCACCTGGCGCATGCCGGCATCCCGGTGCCCGACCCGCAGGCCGACCCGCAGGGCGAGATCCTGCACCAGGTCGCCGGCAAGCCCGCGTCGCTGGCCACGCGCCTGGCGGGCAGCAGCCAGCTGGCGCCCGCGCCGGCGCACTGCGCGGCCGTCGGCCAGATGCTGGCGCGCATGCACCTGGCGGCGCGCAATTTCGAGCGCGTACAGCCCAACCTGCGCGCCCTGCCGTGGTGGAACGAGACCGCGCCCACCGTGCTGCCCCACCTGCCGCCGGCGCAGGCCGCGCTGCTGCGCGCAGAACTCGCCTACCAGAACCACGTTGCCGCTGGCAGCGCCTACGGCGCGCTGCCGCGCGGGCCGGTGCACGCCGACCTGTTTCGCGACAACGTGCTGTTCACCGGCGAGCAGCTGACCGGCATCTTCGACTTCTACTTCGCCGGCGTGGACACCTGGCTGTTCGACCTGGCAGTCACGCTCAACGACTGGTGCGTGCACCTGCCCACCGGCGCGCACGACGAGGAGCGTGCCCAGGCACTGCTCGCCGCCTACGAAGCCGTGCGCCCCTTGAGCGCCGCCGAGCGCGAACTGCTGCCTACGATGGCTCGCGCCGGCGCGCTGCGCTTCTGGCTCTCGCGGCTGTGGGACTGGCATCTGCCGCGCCAGGCCAGCCTGCTCACGCCCCACGACCCCACGCACTTCGAGCGCGTGCTGCGCCAGCGCATCGACCACCCGCTCACGTCGGCTCTGCTGGCGTGACGACACCGCCGACCCGGTCAAGGGCATCGCCCGCGGCAGGAAAGCCGTCGGTTACATTCACAGCCAGGCATTCCTGCCTGTCAGCCGCTCCCTTTTCCAACGCATGAAACTGCGCATCGTCCCCGCCAGCACCGGCCCCCAATGGGTACGCCAGGGCATTACCGTCTTCTGGCGCCAGCCCATGGCACTGGCCGCCCTGTTCTTCGCCTCGATGGCCGCCATGTCGCTGGCCGCCGCCATTCCGCTGGTCGGCCCGGTAGTGGCGCTGGCTCTGCTGCCCTCGGCCACGCTGGCCATGATGGTGGCCGCCGCCCAGGCCGAGCAGGGGCGCACGCCGCTGCCCACGGTGCTGCTGGTGGCGTTTCGCACCGGCCGCCAGCGGCTGGACGCCATGCTGGTGCTCGGTGGCCTGTACGCAGCCGGGTTCCTGGGCATCATGGGCCTGTCGGCGCTGGTCGACGGCGGCCAGTTCGCCCGCGTCTACCTGGGCGACATTCCCCTGACGCCGGAGCTGGCGCAGTCCGGCGCCTTCATGGTCGCGATGTGGCTGGCCATCGTGCTGTACCTGCCGCTGTCCATGCTGTTCTGGCACGCGCCCGGCCTGGTGCACTGGCACGGCGTGCCGCCGGTCAAGGCGCTGTTCTTCAGCGCCGTCGCCTGTGTGCGCAACCTAGGGGCGTTCTTTCTATACGGCCTGGCGTGGATGGGCGTCTTCCTCATCGCCAGCCTGCTGCTGAGCCTGGTCGTCACCGTGCTGGCGCTGGCCGGCCTGGGCGCGAGCATCGGCGTGGGGCTGATGGTGGCGCTGGCCATGACGCTGGCCACCATGTTCTTCACCTCCATCGTCTTCACCTTCCGCGACTGCTTCGAGGCGCCCGAGCCGGCCACGCCCCCCGCGGCGCGGGACGGCGGCGCAGCGCCACAGCCTTGAGCGCCACGCCCTAACCGCCGCCCGGCGGCCGGCCCTGCTTGCGCGCTTCATGCCAGCGCCTGAAGCGGCGCAGGTTGTCGCCCCACCAGCGCAGCATGCCGTAGGACAGCTGCACCTTCTCCTGGCCCACCGGCAGGTCGGGCCTGGCGACGATCCAGGCTGACTTGGCGTAAGCCAGGTGCTGCGCCGGGTAGACGCTGCGGTGGCCAATCATCAGAAACGCCGCGACGCACGCGCCCGACACGTACCAGATCGAGCCCGCGCCAAACAGCTCCACGCCCATCAGCACCGCGGCAATCGGCGTGTTGGACGCCGCCGCGACGACCGCCACCAGCCCGACGGCCGCGCCCTGCGCGGGCTCCAGTCCCAGCAGCGGCGCACAGGCGCTGCCGGTGACCGCGCCGATGACGAACTGCGGCGTGACGATGCCGCCATAGAAGCCGCTGCCCAGCGTCACCGCCACCAGCAGCGCCTTCCAGAGAAAGCCCAGCGCCGGCATGCTCTCGCCCTGCAGCGCGCGATCCATCATCGGCAGCGACAGGCCCAGATAGTCGGTCGGCACCCACACCAGCAGCAGCACCAGCAGCACGCCGCCTATCACCGGCAGCAGCGGCGGCCACAGCGCCAGGCGCTGCTGCAGATGCGTGAAGACCGCGCGCACGCCGTTGCGCAGCTCGACGAAGCACAGCGCCGCCAGGCCGCACAGCACACCGACGAGCACGGTCTTGAGAAACAGCACCTGGGTGAAACGCGCATCGAAGCTGATCTCAAACTCGGGATAAGGCACGCCCCACCAGCGGCTGACGACGAAGGCGGTGACGCCGGCGACGATGCCTGGAAACAGAAAGTCGTGGCGAATCCGCCCGATCGCCAGCATCTCGACGCCGTAGATCGCGCCGGCAATCGGCGTGCCGAACACGCTGGCAAAACCGGCGCTGACGCCGCAGGCCACCAGGCGCTTGCGCAACTCGCCGTTGAGCCTGAGTGCCTGGCCCACGCCCGCGGCAATGCCGGCGCCGACGTGCGAGCAAGGCCCCTCCTTGCCGGCCGAGCCACCGCAGCCGAGCGTGACCAGCGCCGCCACCGGCTTGACCCACAGCGTCTTGAACGGCATGCGCCCGGCCTGCTCGTTGACTGCGGCGATCGGCTCGTCCTTCAGGTTGCTGGCGCCGATGCGGTAGCCGTAGTGCAGCAGCAGGCCGTTGGCCAGCCCGCCCAGCGGCAGCACCAGTGCCAGCAGCCACAGCGGCGCGCCGTACAGCCGCCCCTCGCTCAGAAACAACAGACCCAGAAACAGGCTGCACGCGGTGCCCACCAGCGCCCCGACGGCCGTAGCCAGCACCAGCCACTGGACGATGGTGGCCAGCATGACCAATGGCTCGGTCGGATGGAAACGCAGTTTGCGCAAAAAAACTCCTGCTGATTTGGCCCACGCGCGCAGCGGTTCAATCGACCACCGTCAACTTGGCCACCGCCAGCGCCAGCCACTTGGTGCCGTGGCGCGGAAAGTGCACCTGGGCGCGCGCGTCGTCGCCGCTGCCCTCGATGGCCAGCACCTTGCCCTCGCCGAACTTGGTGTGAAACACCGCCAGCCCCACGCGCAGGCCGTGCGCCGGCTGCGCCTTTTGCGGCGGCACCGGGGGAGAGGCAAACACCTCGCCCTTGGAGCCAAAGCGGCTGGGCGCCGCGTCGCTCCAGGCCGAAAACCCACCGCCCGCACCGCCACGCGCCTGGGCAGCTCCGGCGCGCTGCGGCGTCAGCCACTTGAGCGCCTCCTGCGGCAACTCGTCCAGGAAACGGCTGCGCACGTTGTAGCGCGTCTGCCCGTGCAGCATGCGCGTCTGCGCGTGGCTCAGGTACAGGCGCTGGCGCGCGCGGGTGATCGCCACGTACATCAGGCGGCGCTCTTCCTCCAGCCCCGCCTGGTCGCTCATCGCGTTGTCGTGCGGAAACAGGCCTTCCTCCAGGCCGCCGATGAACACCGCGTCGAACTCCAGCCCCTTGCTGGCGTGCACCGTCATCAGCTGCACCGCGTCCTGGCCGGCCTGGGCCTGGTTGTCGCCCGCCTCCAGCGCCGCGTGCGTCAAGAATGCCACCAGCGGCGACAGCGTCTCGCCCGTGTCCTGGTCGATAAAGCCGCCCGCGGCCGGCTGGCTCGGATCCAGCCCCTGGCTGACCGGGCTTTGCGTCAGCCCGCTGCCCCGCTGCTCGTCGAGCGGCAGCGCCACCGCGTCGCGGCCAAAGCCTTCCTGCACGACAAAGCTCTCGGCGGCGTTGACCAGCTCGTGCAGGTTCTCGATACGATCCTCGCCCTCCTTGTCGCTGCGGTAATGCTCGACCAGGCCGCTGGCGTCCAGCATCCGCTCGATGATGGCGCGCAGGCTCTGGCCCTGCGTCTGCTCGCGCAGCACCTCGATCAGCGCGACGAAGCCGCCCAGCTTGGCGCCGGCCGCGCCCTTGATCTGCGCCGCCGCATCGTGCAGCGAGCAGCCCGCGCTGCGCGCTGCATCCTGCAGCTGCTCCAGCGTGCGCGCGCCAATGCCGCGTGGCGGAAAGTTCACCACGCGCACAAAACTGGTGTCGTCGTGCACGTTCTCCAGCAGGCGCAGATAGGCCAGCGCGTGCTTGATCTCGGCGCGCTCGAAAAAGCGCAGCCCGCCATAGACACGGTAGGACACGCCGGCATTGAACAGCGCCGACTCGATCACCCGGCTTTGCGCGTTGCTGCGGTACAGCACCGCGATCTGCTGGCGCGCCATGCCGGCGCTGGTGAGCGCGCGGATCTCGTCGACCATCCACTGCGCCTCGGCAAAGTCGCTGGCCGCCTCGAAGATGCGCACCGGCTCGCCCGGCCCCTGCGCGGTGCGCAGGTTCTTGCCCAGACGGCGCGCGTTGTGCGCAATCAAGGCGTTGGCGCAGTCCAGTATGTTGCTGTAGGAGCGGTAGTTTTCTTCCAGCTTGATCGTCTGGCGCACGTCGAACTCGCGCACGAAGTCCTGCATATTGCCCACGCGCGCGCCGCGAAAGGCGTAAATGCTCTGGTCGTCGTCGCCCACGGCCATCACGCTGCCCATGGTGCGCAGCTGCCCATTTTGCTCGTCGCCGGCCAGCTGCTTGAGCCAGCGGTACTGCAGCCGGTTGGTGTCCTGAAACTCGTCGACCAGGATGTGCGCAAAGCGCCGCTGGTAATGCATGCGGATCGGGTCGTTGTCGCGCAGCAGCTCGAAGCTGCGCAGCATCAGCTCGCCAAAGTCAGCCACGCCCTCGCGCTGGCACTGCTCCTCGTACAGCTGGTAGATCTCGGCCTGGCGGCGCATGGCCGGGTTGTGCTGCGGCACGTCGCGCGGGCGCATGCCCTCCTCCTTGCAGCTGCCGATGAACTGCTGCAGCTGCTTGGGCGGAAAGCGCTGATCGTCCACCTGGTGCTGCTTGCACAGGCGCTTGATGGCCGACAGCTGGTCCTGCTGGTCCAGGATCTGGAAGGCCTGCGGCAGCCCCGCCAGCTTATGGTGCGCCCGCAGCATGCGGTTGCACAGCCCATGAAACGTCCCAATCCACATGCCGCGCACATTGATCGGCAGCATGCCCGACAGGCGGGTGAGCATCTCGCGTGCGGCCTTGTTGGTAAACGTCACGGCCAGAATGCCGCCGGGCGTGGCCCGCCCGGTCTGCAGCAGCCAGGCAATGCGCGTGGTCAGCACCCGTGTCTTGCCCGAGCCGGCACCCGCCAGAATCAACGCATGGCCCTCAGGCAGGGTCACGGCGGCGCGTTGTTCGGGGTTCAGGCCTGCCAGCAGCGGCTCGTGGGTGCCGGCGCCCAATTCATCAGAAAACATGGCCCGCATTGTAGAAAGGGCCAGGCACCGGCGCCGCCAGCCGGGTTCACGTGGCGGGTTGATGCACGACTGCCATACAATCAACCACCGGGCCCAAGTTTCTTGTCGCCCGGTTTTTTTGCGCCCGCGTGGCGCGAAACCGGAGCCAAGCCAAGCGCCCAGCGCCGGCGAAATCCCTCGCCGGTGCACGCCACCGATGGAGCTTGGAACCATGGAAATCTTCGACTACGACAACATCCTGCTGCTGCCACGCAAATGCCGCGTGCAAAGCCGCTCGCAGTGCGACGCCAGCGTGCAGCTGGGCGGGCGGCGCTTCAAGCTGCCGGTCGTGCCAGCCAACATGAAGACCGTCGTCGACGAGAAAATCTGCATCTGGCTGGCCCAGAACGACTACTTCTACGTAATGCACCGCTTCGACCTGGACAACGTCCAGTTCGTGCAGGGCATGCACGCCCAGGGCTGCTTCGCCTCGATCTCGCTGGGCATCAAGCCGGCCGACTACGCCACCGTCGACCGCCTCAAGGCCGAAGGCCTGGCGCCCGAATACATCACCATCGACATCGCCCACGGCCACTCCGACAGCGTGCGCGACATGATCGCCTACCTCAAGCAGCACCTGCCCGACTCCTTCGTGATCGCCGGCAACGTCGCCACGCCCGAGGCGGTGATCGACCTGGAGAACTGGGGCGCCGACGCGACCAAGGTGGGCGTGGGCCCGGGCAAAGTCTGCATCACCAAGCTCAAGACCGGCTTTGGCACCGGCGGCTGGCAGCTGTCGGCGCTCAAGTGGTGCGCACGCGTGGCAACCAAGCCCATCATCGCCGACGGCGGCATCAGAAGCCACGGCGACATCGCCAAGAGCGTGCGCTTTGGCGCGACCATGGTCATGATCGGCTCACTGTTCGCCGGCCACGAGGAATCGCCCGGCCAGACGGTGGAAGTCGACGGCAAGCTGTTCAAGGAGTACTACGGCTCGGCCAGCGACTTCAACAAGGGCGAATACCGCCACGTCGAAGGCAAGCGCATCCTGGAGCCCATCAAGGGCAAGCTGGCCGAAACACTCATCGAAATGGAGCAAGACGTGCAAAGCTCGATCAGCTACTCCGGCGGCACCCAGCTGATGGACATCCGCAAGGTGAACTACGTCATCCTGGGCGGCACCAACGCGGCCGAGCACCTGCTGATGTAAGGCAAGCTGGTTTTTTGCATCAATTTCCCGGACGTCCCGAAAAATTGATGCATAATCCAGGGCTTCGCGGCAATCTCCGCGACGGGCTCTTAGCTCAGTTGGTAGAGCAGCGGACTCTTAATCCGTTGGTCGAAGGTTCGAATCCTTCAGGGCCCACCAAGCTGCACAAAAAAAGCGCACTATCAAAACGATAGTGCGCTTTTTTATCTTCACATTCAGGCAACCCAAAAGAGCGTATTCACGATCTATTCATGGTGCCTGCTGCCCCGCAAAAGCAGTCTCCTCAAAGCAGCGCGCCGTGACGATTCCCCGTCATACCGGCGAAAGCCGGTATCCAGCCCTCGCTGCGAAGATGCGTCGTCGCAGGATTGCGGCTTTCACCGGAATGACGGGGCACGCGGAAAGTCTTGCAAATAGCCAAAACGGTTTTGAGATCGTAAACACGCTCTGAAGCCTTGACCTGCTGTGCCGCCAGACGCGCCCGTGGGTGCACGCCATCTCAATCAAATCCTCGTTCGTAAGCCTGACCTTTTTCTACGCCTTCGACCAGGACTCGCCGAATGGCTTGCCCCTTTGAGCAATGACATAGTGCGTATTCGTCAAGCCTGCTTCAGGCGTACCACGGCACGCGCGCCGGCGCGCACCCTGGTGCATGGTGACCTTCACCATTGGCGCCATACCCGCGGTGGCTGCCATGTCGATCATGGGTGTCCAGTGGAAACAGGTTTACCTTGCCACGCATCAGGCCGGAGACACGCGGCTGCGTGACGTCGAACAACTCGGCAGCTTGCGCCTGGGTCGGGCTCTGCGCGCGGATGGCCTCGGCAAGATGCATCATCAACTCAGATCGCGCGCGCATGCTGGCCGCCTCCTCCGGAGGTGTTTTCGATGGCATTCCACACGCTGGCGAATCGCTGAGTGGTCATGGTGCAATCTCCTCCATAAAGGCTTTGCATTGGACTCGGGCCAGGGCCTGTTAACGCTATTTTTGACGGATGCGTTGTGATCAAAAGGGCCACTCGCCAAGGCGCCAGCCGCAGCCAAGGTGCCACCCTTGGCAAGGCTGGCAACGCCGGTGATGGCTCTTTTGATCGCAACCCGAAGGGAACATACTCAGAACGGCGCCACTCTTCGTTGCGCTCCTTGTCCAGACACCCGGTCTAGCTGCGTCGCACGTCTCGATTGACGCCGTTCTGAGTATGTTCGCACCGCCAAAAATAGCGTTACAGGCCCTAGGTCAATATCGCGTTTAACCGTCTGCCGGGTTTTCTTTTGGAAGCAGTACAACACGTAGATGGCAGCGGACGGCTTGACGACATACACCACGCGGAACGCCCCGGCTGCGTCCCATATGCGCAGTTCCACAATCCCTGCTCCAATCGTTGCCATAGGCTCTTGGCATCGTCCGGCTGCAGGCCGCGCTGCACTCGGTCAAGCCGCACCGCGCGCCGTTTGCCCGGCTCGGCCTGAATGCCAAACCGCCCGCCTGTCGCGCACCGAACAACCCGGCACTCAACTGCGCCCATAGGCATCGCTGTAGCGCACGATATCGTCCTCGCCCAGGTAGCTGCCGGATTGCACCTCGATGATCTCCAGCGGCAGCTTGCCCGGGTTCTCCAGCCGGTGGCGCGTGCCCAGGGGTATGTAGACCGACTCGTTCTCGGTCACCAGCAGGTTGTCGTCGCCGCGCACCACCTGCGCCGTGCCGCGCACCACGACCCAGTGCTCCGCGCGGTGATGGTGCATCTGCAGCGACAGCGACGCGCCGGGCTTGACGCAGATGCGCTTGACCTGGAAGCGCTCGCCCACGTCCACGCCCTCGTACCAGCCCCAGGGGCGCTGCACCCGGGTATGGAACACATGCTCGCTGCGCCCGGCCTGCTTGAGCGCATCGACCACCTGCTTGACGTCCTGCGCGCGATTGCGGTCGACGACCAGCACCGCGTCCGCCGTCTCGACGATGACCAGGTCGCGCACGCCGATGGCCGCCACCATGCGCGACTCGGCGCGCACCAGGCTGGTGTCCACGTCCTGCAACCACACGTCGCCACGCACCACGTTGGCACGCGCGTCCTTTGCGCCCACCGACCACAGCGCCGACCAGGCGCCAATGTCGTTCCAGCCAATGTCGGCCGGCAGCACGGCGGCGCGGTCGGTGCGCTCCATCACCGCATAGTCGATCGAGTCGGACGGGCAGGCGGCAAACGCGGCCTCGTCCAGGCGGCAGAAATCCAGGTCGGCACGCTCGCCGGCCAGCGCCGCCTCGCACGCCTGCACGATGTCCGGGCGAAAGCGGCGCATTTCCTGCAGCCACCGCTGGCAGGAGCACAGAAACATGCCGCTGTTCCAGAAATACCCGCCCTGCTCCAGCATCGCGGCAGCGGCCTCGGCGCCGGGCTTTTCGACAAAGCGGGCAATGCGCCGCGCTGGCGTGCCGCCCAACGCCTCACCCTGCTGGATATAGCCATAGCCCGTCTCGGGCTGGTGGGGCACCACGCCAAAAGTCACCAGATAGCCCTGGCGCACCACCCCAAGCCCCTGCGCCACCAGGCTGCGAAACGCCGCTACGTCGGCAATCAAATGGTCTGCGGGCAGCAGCAGCATCACGGCGTCGGCGTCCTGCGCCGTCAGGCGCAGCGCGGCAATCGTGGCCGCGGGCGCGGTGTTGCGCCCCACGGGTTCGAGCACGATGGCCTCGGGCTGCACCTGCAACTGGCGCAACTGCTCGGCAATCAAGAAGCGGTGCTCCTGATTGCACACCACCAGCGGCGCGCCAAAGCCCTCCTGTCCGGCAAAACGCTGCACCGTCTCCTGCAGCAGCGACAGCTCGGACGCCAGCGGCAGCAACTGCTTGGGCACAGCCGCGCGCGACAAAGGCCACAGGCGGGTGCCACTGCCCCCGGAGAGAATGACGGGATGAATCATGGTCTGAAACAATTTGAAATGTAAAAAAGGGCCACCAAGGCCAGCAGCCTTGCGTGTGCACCCACAGGCCGCTCATGCGCTGAATGGTATAACGAGCGAAAACGGATCATCGTGTTGTGAATACGACAAAGTACGATGTTGGTTGTTGCTTTTGTTGCAAATTTATACATACAGCCGTCACTGGGCTTATGCTTGTCATCCTCACACTCACAGTTACTTGCAATTCCGACAAAATGAAAGCACAAAGATTTCTGCCGCTTTCGACATGTTGGGGATGGCCCACCGAGGTCTTGTACGGAACGACGGACAACATGGAAGCCCCGCTTCACCTGCGCACACCACGGCAAGACCGGCTGCAGAAACCAGCAAGACGTCCCGGAAGCCCAACACGCTTTTCACCGTCCGCAAACACAACAATGAAACAAGAAACGCAACGCAGCTGGGCGCTGGCGACATTGCAAGGCGCCCCATGGATTGCGCCCGCCCCCAGGGAGAGAAACAACTATGTCTCTGTTGTCGCATTTGACGATCGATGAACTCACGCCGCTGCTGCAGTCGGTGCAGCGCTCGCTGACCGTGCACAGCCACTATGAGCTGTTCCATTGGCTGCAAGAGGACGTACAAAGCTTTTTGCCGCACGACGTGATGATTGCCGTGTGGGGAGATTTCACCCAGGGCGAGGTCTGCCACGACGTCGTCTCCTCACTCAAGGGCGTGCGCACCGACACGTTTGACGACAAACGCGTGCAGCCGCTGGCCAGCATGCTGTTTGCCCAGTGGGTCGGCTGCGGGCACACGCCGTTTTGCATCGACCGCAGCGACAACGTCGGCCTGGACGCGCTGGACGATGAAACCACCGCCCACGCGCTGGGCAAGATGCAGACCGGACTGGTGCACGGCTTCAAGGATCAGCGCGGCCGCCATGACTGCCTTTACCTGCTGCTGGGCCCGGACAAGCTGGGAACGGCCAAGGCGCGCGACGCACTGCGCTTTCTGCTGCCCTACATCGACACCGCGTTTCGCCAGGTCGCCCACTTGCCCGAGCAGTATTACGACCGCTCCCGTGCAGGCGGTGGTGCCGTGCTTGACGACACCTTCGACACTACGGTCCCGCTGTGCGGGCTGAGCGAGCGCGAGATGGAAATCATGGAATGGGTGCGCCTGGGCAAGACCAATCTGGAGATTGGCTCCATCCTGGAAATCAGCGCCTTTACCGTCAAAAACCACATGCAGCGCATCTTCAAGAAGCTGGACGTGCTCAACCGCGCCCAGGCGGTTGCCAAGGTAGAGCTGCACCGCCACCAGATCGCGCGCTGACGCAGCGCACCCTCCTGATACAGCATGAAAAAGGCCGGTCGAAACCGGCCTCTTTGCGCATCAAACCACAACCATCAGGCTGCCAGGGCCAGCTCCGGCTTGGCGGCGCGCTTGCGGCGTGCCAGGCCGCCGACGCCCAGGGCCGACAGGAACATCAGCGCGGCGCCGGGTAGCGGCACTTCGCTGATCTGAACCACCGTCACCAAGTCTTGCGCTTTACCGTTGGTCAGGTGCACCACGTCCCACTTGCGCGCCACGTCGCCGTCGTTCAACTCATCGAGCCATTTCTGCGCCAGCGTGTAGGCCTTGTTCGAATCCGTATTGTTCTTCGGGTCGCTGTCATACGAAGTCTTCGCCTGGAAGTTGCCGTCGCTGAGCTTCAGGTTGGCGTCACCGCCGACGATTTCCCAGATGGCCAACTGCATGGCGGCCGAGGTAATGCTGTTCTTGACCTGGTCGTAGTACTTGTCGAACAGGCGGGTGATCGACTTAGTCCAGCTCTGGCCCGTGGTGGCAATGTTGTAGACGATGCCCTCGCTCACCGACTGGGTCACCTCGACGCACCAGGCCAGCACGGTCTGGCCGGATTTGAAGATGCCACCAGCATCGGGAGTCTGCACGGACATGTTGAACATGCCCGTGTCGGCACGCACGAAGTTCGTACCCGCACCCGGATCGGTGTCGACCCGGGTCTGAATTACCTTGTAATTCAGGCCGTGGTAGCCCAGCTTGACGGTATCAGCCGAGGCGGAGGATGCCGCGAACGACAAGGCCACGGCGCCGAGGGTGAGCGACAGGGTCTTGCAGGAATATTGCATGGTGAATGCCTTCTGAAAAAGAAAACGAAAATCGACTATTTGTTGGTTGATGTTACGATATGTTCCATCCGCATCACAATGATCCGAATGGACTAACACTGCACCGCATGCATTCAAAAAGGCATTAACTACCTAATGCATCAACCACATCAACCGGGCCGCCGCAGGATAAGGTCAAACCCAGATGGCTATTGGCTGCGCCCGTTGGTTTTGCAAATGTTTTCAATCCACGCCCAAAATCAAAAACCGGCCGATGCCAATAGCACCGGCCGGTTTTTCATGTGCGACCCGTCGTCCCGTGCCGCAGCGCTTCAGCCAATCAAGCCAGCGCCTTTGCCGGCTGGGCTGCAGCGCGCTTGCGGCGTGCCAGGCCGCCAACGCCCAGGGCCGACAGGAACATCAGCGCGGCACCGGGCAGCGGCACTTCGCTGATCGCGATGTAGGGGGTGACGCCCACCAGGTCTTGCGCGCCGGCGCTGGTCAGGTGCACCACTTCCCACTTGCGCTCCACCTCGCCACCGTTGTACAGGTCGTTGAGCCAGGCTTGCGCTTGATTGATGGCCTTGTAGGAATTGCTGTTTGTCCATGCATCCCAACCGCCGTTGGGCGTTTGTGCCTGGAAGTTGCCGGCGCCGAGATTCAGCTTCGTGTCGCCGCCAACGATTTCCCAGATGGCCAGTTGCATGGCAGCCGAGGTGACGCTGTTGGTGATCTTGTCCAGGTATTTGTCGAACAGGCGGGTCAGCGCGCTCGTCCAGCTCTGAGTGGCGGTTTCGATGGTGTAAAGGGTGCTGCTCTTCACGCTTTGCGTGACTTCAACGCACCATGCCAGGATGGATTGGCCCTGCGTGAACGTGGTGCTGTCGCCGCCTTTCTGCACGGTCATCTTGAACTGGCCGACGTCGGTGGTCTTGAAGTTGGTTCCTGCGCCGGGTTTTACGTCGATCTTTTCACTGACGAACGGCTTGTGGTTGGCGCCGTCGTAGCGCAGTTGGACGGTGTCTGCCGACGCGGACGTTGCAGCGAAGGACAAGGCCACGGCGCCGAGGGTGAGCGTCAGGGTCTTGCTGAAATATTTCATGATGGATGCTTTCAAGAAGGAAAAAAGAAATCGAACAACTGTGTGTGGATGTTACGTAAAAATGGGCAAATGTAACAATGGGCCGATCGGACTAAAAATAGTCTTTTGCCAACGCTTATGCCTCCAGATCCACATGTTCGCCCTGTCTCTTTCCCTCTCAAAGCACGAATGTGCAACCTCTGCACGGAACGCGTCCGCGATCTTGCCGCGGCTCGCTTTGTGCCCAAAGACCGGAACTCCCCTCCTCCATCATTGCGGCGAAGGCCGCAATCCAGCGGCGACGCTTTCTTCACAACGCGGCGCCCATGGAAAAGCCGGCCGGTGTTTGCACACCGGCCGGCTTTGAGGTTCCGCCCACGCAGCTAACGCGTCAGCGATTGGTCAAGTCAAGCTACTGGTCAGGCTGCCAGCGCCTCGGCAGGCTGGGCCGCTGCGCTCTTGCGGCGTGCCAGGCCGCCAATACCCAGGGCCGACAGGAACATCAGCGCTGCGCCGGGCAGCGGGACTTCGCTGATGGTGATCAAGTCTTGTGTACCTGGTGCACCTTCATGGGTCAAGGAAACCACACGGTATTTACCGGTAGCGCCAAGGTCTGAGTCGTTCTTCAAATCAGTCAACCACGCATCGGCTTGGGTTTTAGCCGCATTGACGCCGGTGCCAGTCGAAGAAACGTGAAAGCCAACGCCGTCTACGTTGCTGACATTCCAATTATTACCAGGCGTCACCAACTCCCAAATAGCGTATTGCATCGCGGCGGACATCACGTTAGTACCGGCAGCCACAACATCGTTATAAAACGCGTTGAACAGTCGTGTAACGTCAGCCGCCCACGCCTGCGTTGCATAACTCACGTCGTACGTCACCGTACTACTGGTATTCAGGAATTCTGTCAGTTCAACGCACCAAGCAATGATGGAAGATCCACTCAAAATACCCGGAGATGGAACTGGATTGTCGATTGCCATATTGAAAGCACCGGCGTTGGTATTGATTGAATACGGCGATTGATTATGGTCATGGATTGTGCTCGCTACCGAACCCCACTGTGCACTGTTGTATTTCACATCCACCGTATCTGCCGACGCCGTGGTTGCGGCACAAGCCAGAGCAACAGCTCCAAGCGATACCGTCAGCGATTTGTACGAAATGTTCATGATTGCTGCCCTCCAGGTTATGCCGATACGGCAAAGTTGAATTTCACGGAATTCAATGTACGAGGGGGGAGCGCTTGTAACAATAAGTCCATTGGACTAGGCCGGCCGCTACAGCGGCGCCAGCGCCCGGTTTCCCAGGGTGTTCCTGGGGGTTCCAATGGGCTAATGGGCTAATGACGGGTTCGAGGCAGCCACGAACTGCGCATCGTTCTTGCCTGAGCCTGCCGCGCGCGGGGCAGGCCCGGAGGGTGCTTCACTCCAGCGGCAGGTCGACTTCGAGCACGCCGAAGTTGCGGCGGTCTGCCAGCACTTCAAGCACCAGCGGCGAGTCGATGGTGGCCATGTCGGCGCCAAAGCCGTAGACCAGCGCCATGTCACACAGGATGTTGACCGAGCGCGGTATGCCGCCGGTAGCCTGGGCGATCAGGGTGAGCGCCTCGTCGGTGAACAGCGGCTCTTCGCGCCCGGCCACGTGCAGGCGGTGGCGCACGTATTTGGCCACTTCTTCGGGCGTGAGCGGGGGCAGAAAAAAGTCGACGCCCACGCGCTGGGCGAACTGGCGCAACTCGGGCTGCTGCAGCTTGGCGCGCAGCTCGGGCTGGCCGACCAGGATGACCTGCAGCAGCTGATCCTTGTCGGCGTTGATGTTGGAGAGCATGCGCAGCGACTCCAGCGCGCCGCTGCTCAGGTTTTGCGCCTCGTCGACGATGAGCACCACGCGCCGCCCGGCGGCGAATTCCTGGATCAGGAAGCGTTGGAAGGCGTCGTAGCGCGCCACGGGCGTCATGCCGTCGTAGGGCAGGCCAAAGGCCAGCAGCACCCATTCCTGCAGGTCGGCGATGTCCTGGTGGGTGTTGGACACCAGCCCGACGGTAAGCCCTTGCCCCAGGGTGTTGAGCAGGTGGCGCACCAGCGTGGTTTTGCCGCAGCCGACCTCGCCGCAGATGACGGTGAAGCCGACGCGGTTTTCCACGCCGTACTGCAGCATGGTGAAGGCCAGCGAGTGGCGCTTGCCGAAGTACAGAAAGTCGGGGTCGGGCTGGATGGTGAAGGGTTTTTCACGCAGTCCGTAGAACGCTTCGTACATGCTTGCTTACAGCCCTTCCAAGGCCTTGCGGGCGTCGTCCAGCCAGGGGGCGGGGCTGTCGCTCTTGGCAGCCAGATCCAGCGCCTGCTGCAGCGTCTTGCGGGCTCCGGGTTTGTTGTTCTGCGCCAGTTGGTTCATGCCCAGGTGGTAGTGTGCGTTGGCCGACTGCGGCATGGCGGCGACGGCGTCGCGCAGCGGCGCGTGGGCTTCTTCGAAGCGGCCCACACGGTAGCTGGCCCAGCCCAGCGTGTCCAGAAACTGGGGCACGCTGCTGCCGCGCAGGCGCCGCGCCAGTTCGTAGGCGCGGTCGTAGCGGGCCTGGTCGGCACCGGGCGCGTCGCTCAGCAGGCTGGCCAGGTTGTTGGCGATCAGGTCGGCGTTGGGGCGCTCTTTGAGCAGTTGCTCGTACAGCGCGATGGCGTCTTCATTCTTGTCCATCTGCTGCAGCAGGCCGGCGCGCATGGTGCGCAGCTCGAACTGGCCGGGCAGTTGTTGCAGCGCCTGCTCGATGACCTGGTCGGCCTGCTCGGGCTGCTTGTTGCCGTCCATCAGGCTGGCCAGGCCCAGGTAGGCGCCGGTGTTCTTGGGGTCGCGAGCGATGACGTCCTCAAAACCCTTACGCGCGGCTGCCGCGTCGCCCGTCTGCTGCGCCAGCTGGGCCTGCATCAGGCGCAGCGGCAGTGCGTCGGGCGCGGCCGCCACGGCCGACTGCATGAAGGCGCGCGCCTGCGGGGCCATGCCGGCGCGCTGGTAGGTGCCCAGCAGGCTGGCGACGGACTGCAGGTCGGCGGGCGCCAGCTCATGCGCCTTTTTGTAGGCGGTAATGGCGGCGTCCCAGTTGCCGTGGGCGGCGGCCAGCGCGCCGGTGAGCTGCAGCGTGGCCAGCTCCTGGCCCGGCAGGCGCGCCACGGCCTGCACCACCTGCGCTGCACCTTCCAGGTTGCCCAGGTTCAGGTAGGTTTGCGCCAGCATCTGGTAGGCGGGCAGGTATTGGGGGGATGCCTGCAGCACTTCGCGCAGCACGCCCTCGACCAGGCGCTCCTTGCCGCTGCTGGCCAGAAACTGGGCGTAGGGCATGGCAATGATGGGCGCGTATTTGCTGTTTTGCGCGGCGCGGGCGTATTGCTCCTGCGCCAGTTCGGGCGCGCCCTGCAGCTCGTAGGTGCGGGCCAGCAGCGCGGCGGCCTGGGCCGATGCGGGGGTGTCGCGCAAGACGGTGCGCAGGTCGCCCACTGCGTCGTCCAGGCGGCGCTCGTCCATCGCAATGCTGGCACGCAGCACCAGCGCCTGCTCGTTGCGCGCGTCCTTGGCCAGGATGTCGGAGAGCTGGCGCGCGGCGCTGGCCTTGTCGCCCTGCGCCAGCGCGTCGGTGGCCAGCGCGGCGCGCGCCGACAGGCCGGCCGCCTCGTCGCCAGCCTGGTCGGCCACCTCGCTCCACAGCGCGCGGGCGGCGTCCAGCTGGCCCTCCTGTTTGCGCAGGCTGGCCAACGCAAGCTTCAGCTCCAGCTGTTTGGGTTGGGCGACGATGAGCTGCTGCAGTTCGTCGGCAGCGGCCTGCGGGCCTTTGGTGCCGCCGATGAAGCGCACCACGTCCAGCTTGGCCTGCAGGTCGTCCGGGTGCTCTTTGGCGGCGGCGCGGTACTGCTCCTCGGCCTGCGCCGGCTTGCCGTGTGCCATGTAGAACTGCGCCAGCAGGTGGCGCATCTCCTTGCTGCCGGGGTTGAAGCCCAATAGTTTCTGGTAGGTGGCCTCGGCGTCGTCCAGGCGGCCGGCCTTCTCCAGCGTGCGCGCCTTGATGAGCTGCAGCGCCAGGTCGCGCTCGTTGGTCTTGAGCGCCTCGTCCAGCCGCGCCAGCCCGCCGTCGATGTCGCCGTCGGCAATGCGCGCCGTGGCCAGCACGACGAGCGCGTCGGTCTGGTCAGCGCGCTGCTCCAGCGCCTGCTTGGCCAGCTCGACCGCCTGCGCGCGGTCGCCCTGCTGGAACACGATGGCCGCGCGCAGCGCAATCACGTCTGCGTCGGTCGGGGCCAGCGCCATGGCGGCGTCGCTGTACTCCTTGGCCGCCTCGGCGCGGCCGGCGGCCAGCAGCAGCTTGCCCAGCTTGATGTGCGCCTGCAGGTGCTGGGAGTCGAGCTCGATCACGCGGCGCAGCAGCGCGTTGGTCTGATCCCAGTTGCTGTTGTGCTCGGCAATCAACGCCAAGCCGTACATGGCGGGCACGTTGTTGGGGTTGATCTGCAGCGCGTTCTTGAACTCCAGGCTGGCCTTGACGTAGTCTGCCGACTGCATGTAGCCCTGGCCCTTTTTGTAGAACGAGGCCACTTTGTCCTCGGGCGAGGAACAAGCCGCCAGCCCCAGGCTGACCGCCACCAGAGCGGCCACGCCCAGGCGGCGCTGCCAGCCCCTGGCCGCCGCCCTGCCCGCCGCCCCACCCGTCGCCTTGGCGCCCACGCTTGTGCGTTGCTGATCCATGGTGCTTCCCTTTCTTTCTCTATCTATCCGTCTGTCTGGCTATCTATGTCTTAGAGCGTGTTCACGATCTTTCCGCAGCTCGCTGTCCACACAAAGGCAGGAATTTCCTTGCTCCATCATTGCAGCAAAAGCCGCAATGACGGGGAAAAGGATCTTCCGTCTTTGGATAGTAAGTCAGCCGCGGCAAGAGCGTGAGCACGTTCTATTGCGGCACGAACGGCCCCAGCATCGGCACCGCCAGGCGCATGAAGGCGGTCAGGCGCTCGTCGCCGGCGCTTTGGGGCTCGTTCTGGCGCAGTGGCGTAACCACGCGCACCAGCGCGCCGTCGGTGCGGTTGCGCACAATCGCGTCTTGCAGCAAATACCACTTCATCAGGTATTCATTGGCAATGTGGCGCCCGCGCTGCTCGAACCAGTAATACACCAGCTGGCGCTGCCCGTCCTTGTCGATCAGTACGCGCACCACGTCCAGCGGCGTGCCGTCGTTGAGCCGCACCGCCGTGGTGGACAACCCCGAAATCACCCAGCCCCCGCCCGGAATGCACACCTGCGGCGAGTGCGGCGACACGCCCTTGCGCTGCGAGCCGTAGTACGCCACGTAGAAGTTGAGCAAATCGCCCTGGTCGTCGCGGTAGTCGGCCAGCACGTAGTCGTCAAAGCCCAGCGCCTGCTCCACCTCGATGGACAGCGACGACTCCACCGCCCGCCAGTTGCCCAGCGCCAGCGGAAAGGTGCGCAGGCTGGTGCGAATGGGCTTGACCTCCTCGCGCCCGCCCACCGTCAGCGCCGTGGCCCAGCCCAGGGCCAGCACCACCACGGCCGTCAGCAGCGGGCGCGACATGCGCACCGTGAAGCCCTTGCCGCTGGGCTGCACCACCGAGGGCATCGGAAACTGCTGCACCTCAAACATGCTGCGCCTGTGCGTGAAGCGCTCGATCAGCCACACCTCACCCATCAGAATGAGCTGGCAGACGATGAAGATCACCCAGCCCTCGAAGTAGTGCAAAAACCCGTCGGCCATGCCGCTGCCCCAGCGGTTGACCAGCACGCCCACCATGGCAATGCGGGCACTGTTGGTGAGCACCGTGATCGGAATGGTCGACAGAAACACCAGCGCGCGCCAGACGAACTTCGCCGGGTAGGTGTAGGCCATCAAAAAACCCAGGCTGAGCAGCGGGTACAGGTAGCGCAGGCCGCTGCAGGCCTCGACCACCTGCAGCTTGTACGCACCCAGGTCGATGACGTTGCCCTCCAGGTACACCGAATAACCCAGGAAACGCAAAATGCCCACGCCTATGCCCGAAGACGCCAGCTGCAGCCGCCACGACAGCTGCGAGTCGATGAAATACGGCAGCGGAATGGCGAACAGCAGAAACGCAATGGGCAACAGCGTGACACGCAGCAGCGACACCCCGCCGTAGCACAGGATCAGCCCCACCAGCGCCAGCAGAAACGCCAGCTGAATGGCCAGAAAAATCGCAGTGACCTCGCCCAGCACCAGCATGAGCGCCGCAATAACCAGCGCCACCACGCCCCAGCCCGACGGCTGGCCCCGGCTTTGCACCAGCACCTTGCGCCGGTGCCACAGCAAAAACAGCGTGATCAGCGGCAGGAAAAAGCCGTGGCTGTACTCCTCTTGCTTGTACCAGCGCCCCACCAGTTCGATAAGGCCGCCGGCAAACGCGACGAAAGCCAGCAAAACGCCCAGAACAAGCAACTGTTCGTTACGAGCAAAACGAGGGGATGGGCTTTGCGTCACAAATGCTTCCAAAAGTGTTATCCGAGAATCGGGGGATGCTAGCAGCTTGCTTTGGTGACTCGATTGGTTACAAGTTCACCACGCTAGTCCGATCAGCTCATTCGTGACTCAGGTGCGACAAGATGCCAAACCAAGCCCGGTGCCGCTTGGCTCCTTCCCCCTTTGGGGGAAGGTTGGGATGGGGGCCAGCACGCCATGATGACAACGGTTGAAACAACCTACGGCGCCGGTCCCCACCCTGGCTCTCCCCCAAAGGAGGAAGGAACAAACGCCCTCGGCCCGCCCTACTGCTTGCCAATCAACCCCTTGACTCCCTGCTTGAGCCCGCGCACCCCGCCCTGGATGCTGCGCAGCGCCGACTCCATCGGCATGGCCACGTTGCCCTTCATCCACTCGTCCGGGCGCGCCTTGAAGATGGTGGAATGCCGCTGGCCATCCCAACCCGCTGGCGGCTCCGTGGTGTAGTAGTACACGGCAAACGACTTGCGCATCTCGCCCGGCGGGCACTGCACCGGCGTCACGCCATGCCAGCTGTGCCGGCCCGTGGCAAACCCTGCCATGCGGTTGAACCGCGGTGCAATATAGCCACAGCGGTTCTTCACCTCCTTGTCCCACAAGTCCAGGTAGCCGCCGTACTCTTCCTTCCAGTTCTTGTTGAAGTAGAAGAGCAGGTTCACGCGGCGGTGCCACTGCTTGTCCTCAATCAGATTGAAGTCGATGTGCACGTCCAGATGTCCACCGGCATTGGTCTCGTGAATACCGCCGCCGTTCAGATCGGGATCGGCCAGCAGGTTGTCAATCTCGAACAACCTGCCAACCAGCGCCACCATCTCGGACGACGCAAGCAGGTCGTGCAACTCACGAATCGGCGCGGGAAACTTGCGAAAGTCGGTAATCTGGATTTTTTTCTTCTCGTTCACCGTCGCAAACTCGCGGCCCACCTGCTGCGCCTCGGTGTACGACGGGAAGGCGTGCCAGATTTCCTCAGCAAACGCAGGATCAAGGATATCGTCCACGCACAAATGTGAAAATGGCTCGCGCTGCACCACGTCGGGGGACAATTTAGCCAGTTGAATGCGGTTATTCATATTGATTCATCCTTGGTAAAGACAATTCCTCGGTACGGTAACACTCTACCGTGCAGCAACAGGTATAGGCACGGCTGCCGCCGCTGCTACACAACCCCACACAACCATCATCCAGTTCCTTTCCTGCGCGCGACCGCCTGCCCCACCAAGCGCAACAACGCCCAGCCATCGCTCCAATAACGCTTGAAAAGCTGTGGCTCCTGGCGGATGCGCCACAGCCACTCCAGCCCCAGGCGCTGCCAGGCCAGCGGCGCGCGCTGCACCGTGCCGGCGACGAAGTTGACGACGGCGCCCAAATGGCTGACCACCGGTATGGTGAGGCGGCCGCGGTTATGCATGATCCACGCTTGGCCTTTCTTGGCTCCCAGCGCCACCACCAAAAAGTCGGCGCCGCTGGCGTTGATGGCATCAATCACCGCCGAGTCCGACATCTCCTCTACCGATCCAAAACCCGGACTTTGCGCGCCCACGCCCAGCATGTGCCCACGCCCCTGCGCATGTTCAGCATTGAGCACATCGCACGCCTTTTGCGCCACGCCGGGCGGCCCGCCAAAAAAATACACCTTGATGGGGCGGCCCAGCACAGCCCGCCCCGCTCCACAGCGCAGTTCGTCAAACAAGGTGGAGCCGGCCACGCGCTCGGGCAGCGGCGTGCCCTGCAGGCGGGCCAGCCACAGCACCGGCATGCCGTCGGCCACGCTCAGGTCGCTCGCATGCACAGACTCGGCAAATGCCGCATCGGCCTGCGCCGCCACCAGAAAGTTGAGATTGGGTGTGGAGAGAAACAGCCGCTGCCCATCGCGGACGGCCCTGCTCAACGCAGCCGCCGCGGCAGCGGTATCCACCACGTCAAAAGGCAATCCAGCTACGGTCACGCAGCGTCTTGCGTGCGGCGCTTCAAAGAGGGGGGAAGGGATGAATGTCAATCGATTTGCCATCATTGCGTCAAAAGATCTATATAAGCCCGGTAGCTGTAACTGCGGTTTTTCTTCTGCCCTGTGACTTCCAGCACGATACCCAGCCGCTCCAGCACCTGCACCGCCGCATTGGCGGTCGGAAACGTAGTGTGCAACTGCTGGCGCGCACGCTCCACGGTCAAGCGCGGCAACATCGGCAGCAACTCGAATGGACTCTTGCCAGCCCCTCCCCATCGAACAAGAAAGCAATAACAAACCACGTCGGATTTTTGTCAAAACTGCGCGCGCCGAGTTGGTCTCGGCCAGGGCAAAGCATCGTCAGGTCATCGCCGGCTCGGGCGCGCCCACCAGCGCCTGGGCCGGGATGCCCAGGGAGAGCAGGCGCCGGATCATCGGCATGGTCAGCGGGCGCTTGCCGCCAAGCACGTCATACACCCGGTTGCGCGGCCCGATGTAGGGCACCATGTCGGCCACCGTGAGGCCCGTTTGCTCCATGTAAAACTTGATCGCTTCGATGGGGTCTGGCGCGTTGATGGGCCAGCGCCGTGCTTCGTAGGCTTGCACCAACGTGCCCAGCACCTCCAACGCCTCGCCTTCAGGCGTATCTGGCGCCGGATCCAGGTCAATCAGTTTGGATACGCGCGCCAGCATGGCACGGTAGTCTGCTTCACTGCGAATGGCATGAACTTGCATATCTGCGTCACTCCTTGGATTGATCGACGGTGGCGGCATCCACCCGATCGTATTGGGCATGCGTACCGACGAACTTGATGAATGCCCATTGCATGCGATAGGCAAAGGCCACGATCAGCCGGTAGTCGTTGCCCTTGATGTTGAACAGGGGGCCAAATTGTCACCAAATTGAACACCAGCCCGATGCCCCAGTGCCTGTTACGCCGTACCCCACTGGGAGCTTTCAGATCATTTTTTTGATACCCCCAGCAAAGCTACCGACAACACCGGACGTTGCGCAATCAGCACGTGCAAAAGCACAGGCCCCAGCAATCCCCCCGCCGCGCTGACTGCAAATACAACAAACAGGTTTTCAACCCCCATCGCCACGGCCGTAATGCGCGCCGCAGCCAAGCCCATGGCATGCCATAGATATATGGTGTACGAATAATGCCCAAGTCGATGAAAAAAATTTATTTTTGGGAAAAATATCAATAAAGCAATGCAGGTCATGACGCCTGCCACAGTCCCCAAAAGGCTGTTTCTCTCTATGGGCGACCAGTACCCCCATACCCCAAGTGCATGGGCCACCCAAAGCAGCACCGCCGCCACTACAAACAAACCCGCCCACCTCTCACGCTGAAAAACGATTTTTGACTCGTGGATCCATATTCCCGCAATGAAAAAAGGCAAAAGATAAACCGCTTGCCCGACACTGAAAGGCCCATGCACGGGGACAAAGGCCGAAACAATAGCGGCCGCGATGACCCACAGCGCAATCCCCATCACCCCCGGCAGCAAAAAAACATCGACGAACGACACGATGACAAAAACAATCAGCAATGCCTGTAAAAACCAAAAATGCTCATACGACCCAAAAAAAGCCCCGCTCCAATCTGGTGTTATCCCATACACCCAATTACGCAACACCAACGTCAACCCCGTCAATCCGATCAACGGAATTCCCAATCGTTTCAATTTCTTTCCAGCAAAGGCGAAAAATTCAGCCGCGGAAACCCTTCGCATGCCATACAAATAACCAGACAAAATGGTAAATACTGGCATACGTATCAGCTCCATAGAATCCATCCATAGATGCCACCATGAATCCATGGGCAAATGCAAACCCCGCGTGGGACTATTGCCCACCACATGATAAAAAACCAATAGCAGAATGGCCAGCCCACGAACACTGTCAAAATTCGGGGGAGGTGGCGTTTGAATTTGCCAGTGCGGTTTCATTGGATTCCCTCAAACCCGACCAAACTTTAATTTGATCTGGCCGCATGCACATTTTCCTTGATCACCCCCCATTTACTTCCGATCCGTCCGCACCCACTCTTTTTGCCTCTTGAACAGATAGCCCACATACAGCGGCAGCTTGCCCAGTACGTACAGCGGCACAAAAAGCAGGTCACGCGCCGACACCACGGCGCGGCCCCAGCCCCACCATGCCATGCTCACCGCCATGGTGAACAAGCCCAGGCAGGCCAGCGCTGCCCACAGCGGCCCCCAGCCCAGGCCGAGCAGCGCCGCCAGCGCGCACAGTGCCAGCACGGCGCATTGCAGCAGCGCCAGCAACGCCAGCGGCGGCACGGCCAGATCCAGCGCCAGCGCCAGCAGGCGGGCGTCGCGGCGGCGCAGCGCCTGCGCGAACAGCCGCGGCGCCTGCGCGGCGATCATGCCCAGGTGGCCGTGCTCCCAGCGCGTGCGCTGGCTCTGCACCGCCTGCGCGCCCGTGGGAAAGACGCTGGTCACCAGCACGGCGGGGCAGAACTGCGGCGGCGTGCCCGCCAGCGCCAGCTCTATGCCCAGCTGCATGTCCTCCACCAACTCGCCGCTGGCCAGCTGCATTTGCTGCGCCATGGCCCACGGAAAGGCCATGCCCGTGCCCATCAGCTGGCAAGGCGCGCCCACTGACCGCCAGCCCAGCGGGCGCACCCAGTTCTTCAGGCGCCAGGCAAAGGCAGCAACGCGGGTCTTGAGGCCGGTTTCGGCCGGAGCGTCCATCAAGTACAGCGCCTGCACCGGGGCATTCGCGTGCAAAGCCTTTTGTGCCAAGGCGTGCAGGCCGCCCCCCGAGAGCACGCAATCCGCATCCACGATGATCAGCACCTCGGGCATCGGGCCGGTTTGCGCCGCCAGATGCCGCACCCCATGGTCTAGCGCATAGCCCTTGCCGCGCCGCGTCGCATCCTGGCGCTCCACCACGGTGGCTCCCGCTTCGCGCGCCAGTTTGGCCGTCGCATCGGTGCAGTTGTCCGCCACGACCAGCAAGGTGTCGCCTTCGGCCAGCTGCAGGCGCAGCTGGCGCACCGTCGCGCCAATCCCTTGCGCCTCGTTGTGCGCCGGCACCAGCACGGCGCAGCGCGGTGCACCGCCCTCCTCTCGCGCCTGCGCCGTCGGAAGGCCGGCGCCGCGCCACGGCCAGGCCAGCAACACTTGCAGCCACAACACCACGACAGGCAGCGCCGCCAGGGCCAGCAACGCCCACAGCAGGCCGGCCATCACCGCGCGCCCTCCAGCGGCTGGGCGCGAAACAGCGCCAGCAGCTTGCCCGCCTCGGTATCCACATCGTGGCGCTGCAGCACCCGCTCACGCCCGGCGGCGCCCATCGCGTCGAGCTGCGCCGCCGGCGCGGCCAGGCACTCGGCCATTGCATCGGCCAGCGCCTGCACGTCGCCCGCCGGGAACAGCCAGCCCGTGCGCCCCGGCTGCACCAGCTCGGGAATACCGGCCACATAGGTGCTGAGCACCGGACGGCGCAGCGCCATGGCCTCCATGATCACCACCGGCAGCCCCTCGGCAAAGCTGGGCAGCACCAGTGCGCGGGCATCGAGCAACTCATCGCGCACCTGGTCTGACGCAATCCAGCCGGTAATGCGCACCTGCGCCTGCAGGCCGTGGCGCGCCATCTCGGCCTCCACCTGCGGGCGCATTTCGCCGTCGCCCGCCAGCACCAGCTCGCACCCCACGCCGCGTTGTTTCAGCAGCGCCAGCGCCTGCACCAGCAACAACTGGCCTTTTTGCTCGCACAACCTGCCGACGCACACCAGGCGCGGCGCCTGCGGCACGGGCTGCGCAGGCACGCTGTGAAACGCCTGATCCAGCCCGCAATGCACCACCTGCACCTTGCCCCATTGATCGACCGGCAGCCAACGATAGAGCTGGCTGCGCCCATACGAGCTAATGGCCACGACGAAGCGCGCCGCCTGCATCTTTGCGGCCAGGTGCAGCGCCTGGGGCTTGTCGAACTCCTCCGGCCCATGCACGGTAAAGCTGTAACCCGGCCCGCCCAGCGCATGCGCCAGCATCACCACCTCGGTGGAGTTGCTGCCAAAGTGCGCATGCACATGCTGCGCGCCGCAATCGCGCAGCCACAGCAGCAGCTGGCAGGCCTCGGCCAGGTACACCAGGTGCAGCGGCCAGGGCCGGTCTGCCCCGCGCGACAGCCGCAACGCCTGCACCAGCGCGCGCAGCCAGGCCAGCGGCTGCGCGGCAAACACCCGCGCCATCGGTGCCAACAACCCGGCCAGTCCGCGCTGCAGCACAAAGCGCGTGCGGCTGCGCTCCTGCTCATCGAGCGGATCGGCCACCGCATCGGCCCAGCCGCGCAGGGCAAACCGGTGTACCCGCGCGCCCTGCGCCTCTAACGCGAGGATTTCACGGCGGATGAAGCTGTGGCTGACCTTGGGGTACTGGTTGATGAAGTACGCCAACACGGCGGGCCCTGCGGAGGGCGCCAAAGAGGCAGGAGAAACGTCAGATGGCATGAAACTCAGCAAAGGACAGATTGATCGATAAAGGCGTCGAGATAGTCAGC
Source organism: Comamonas faecalis (assembly GCF_039538025.1). Classification (NCBI taxonomy): domain Bacteria; kingdom Pseudomonadati; phylum Pseudomonadota; class Betaproteobacteria; order Burkholderiales; family Comamonadaceae; genus Comamonas; species Comamonas faecalis. Next base: position 198,702 of record NZ_BAABBP010000001.1, on the reverse strand, counting down.
CCAGTGGCGCTGCACGCGCAGTGCGGCAATGCGCGGCTCCACACGCCCGGCGGGCAGGCCGCTCAGGCGAACCCAGCAGAGCGGGTGGCGCGTTGCCAGCGCCGTGAAGTCGTCGCTTGCGGGGCTGACGTCGGATACGTTGATGGCCGTCAGCATGGTCAGCACGATGAGAGCGGGCGGCCCAGCGCCGCCTCCAGCCGCGCACAACAGCGGCTGGCCAACACCGCGAATTGCTGCGCCGGAAACTCGCCCAGATGGCGCGCGTAATACCCCAGCGCCGCCAGCAGGTGCAGTTGCGCGCCCTGCTGCGCATCACCCAGCGCCCGCGCGTGCCAGTCCAGCTCGCGCGCCAGGCGGCGGCGGGACAAGCCCAGCGAATCAGCGGCGCGAATCAGGTCATACACACCGTAGCCGCGCACCACGCTGCCGCCCCAGTCAATGATGGCCAGGCGCCCGTCCGGGCGGTGCATCACGTTGCCTGTCCACAAATCGCCATGCATGGGCATGTGGCGCGCCTGCACCTGCCCCGCTTGCAGCCGCTCCATCTGCTGCTGCGCCGCATGCCGAAGGGCGTCGGGCAGCAGCGCCATGGCGCTGAGCGCCGCCAGCGATGCAAGAAACTCCTGCTGCGTTGCGGCATCGGGCGCCTGCGCCAGCGCCGTCAGCTCACGCAGCCACTGCAGCAGGTCACCCCGCACCCGCCAAGACGCCACACGCCGCGCAATACGTCCCTGTGCCAGCGGCTTGCAGCGCGGCACGATCAGAAACGAGCGCCCCTGCGCCCGGCCATGGCCCTGCACGTCGAGCACAACGCGCCCCGCCGGCGCGCCAAGACAGGCCCGCATGTCGGCCATCTTCTGCACCTCGATAGCGCTCGCGTCCGGAAACTGCGCGGCCGAGACAAGCAGCACCAGCGCCTGCCCGAGCAGATAAGCCGTCTGCCCATCGGCCACGGAGCGGTTGTGGCTCAGCAGCGTCAGCGGCAGGTCGCCGAGCGATTGCGGCACGGCGGCCTGCGGCGCGGCGTCGCGCAAAGCCCGCACGGCTTGCTCGCGCAGCGTTTCTTCCCAATCGGGCGTGTTAACAAGGTTCATGAATCAACGGTTGTAAGAACGTGTTCTAAGAGTGGTCTGACACATCTCGGATGCCTTCTTTTGCTCCCTCCCCCTCTGGGGGAGGGTTGGGGTGGGGGCCGCGCACCTATGCAAGCAGGTTGCCGGCACATTAGTACAGCGACCTGGAAATATCGAAACATGAAAGCGCGTCTTCGCACCCATGGCGGCGTTGCAAATCCTCACGATAGCTACGGCTATCGCTGCGGTTTACGCCTTGCCCTGGGCGTGAATCCATCGCTTTCATTGTGTTCCTCTATTTCTAGGTTGCTGTACTAGCCCCCATCCCCGCCTTCCCCCAGAGGGGGAAGGAGTCTGAGACAGCTTGCCAATCAAGGTCACAAAAGGCAGGAAGTGGATTTCATCTCCGCTCATTTGTATTCAATCAATTCTCGCCTGCGCCCGCGCAACTGCCCTGCATAAAACTGCAGCGCCCCCCAGGCCTCGGCCCATTTACCCGCCACCAGAAAAAAGGCGCGCGGCACGTCGCGCAGCTTGCGCGCCAGGCGCAGCACTTGCAGCGGATAAACCAGCAGCAGCGCCAGCCCCCAGGGCCCCAACACGGCGGCGCCAACCAATGCCGCCAGCGGCAATGCAGCACCCCACAAAAGCGCGCGCCGCGTCTCGGCCACCCAGTGGTGCTCGGGCGCTTGACCGTGCAGCCACGCCCCTTGTGCAAAGGCAAAGCCACCGCGCACGGTACGCCGCCACCACTGGCGCCAATGCAGCATGGCCGCGTCGTGCAGCGCCATGTCGGCGCCCAGCCGGTGCACCTTCCACCCGGCAGCGCGCAGACGCACGCACAGCTCGGGCTCTTCGCCGGCAATGAGGTCTTCGCGAAACCCTCCCACCGCCTGCAACGGCGCCAGGCGCATCATGGCAATGCCGCCGCAGGCCTTGGCGTCGCCCACCGGCGTGTTCCATTCGATGTCGCACAAACGGTTGAATACCGAGCGCTCGGGATGGCGCTCGCGCAAGCGGCCGGCGACGACGGCATGGCCGGAGTGATCGCGCAAAAACGCCTGCGCCGCATTCAGCCAGCCGGGCAGCAGCTCGCAGTCACCATCGACGAACTGCACCCACTGCACCGCCGGGTCGTGCCCGCGCAGCGCCTCAAGCCCCGCATTGCGCGCCCGCGCCGCCGTGAAAGGCTGGGCCATGTCCAGTGCCACCACCCGCGCGCCCAAGCTGCGCGCCAGCGCCACCGAACCGTCGGTCGAGCCCGAGTCCACATACACCACCGTGCGCCCGGCGCTCGCAGCCTGACAGCCGCCCAGCGCCGACTGTAGGCACACGCGCAGACGCTCGCCCTCATTACGGCCAATGACGACCAGGCCAAGAGATCCCTTCACCTCATCCGCCATTAATTCAATTCTCTACTTTCAACGAAATGACGATCAAAGCGATTAGTAAAAAACAAAATTAGCCTTTCACTTGATCCAAAGCAGCCTCTATTGATTCTGGAGAGATATAAAAATCATCAAACGCACGTGACTTCAACTCACCCCCAAAATCTAAATCCATCACAACCTCTTTGGTTATCTGGCCACGGCACCCTGCCCACGCACCACCTAGCGCCGCCATATACTTTCTATATGGATTAACAACAAAGCCAGCGGGGAACAATTCAATTAAATTAGCTTTGATTCCATCTGGCCGCCGACAAGAAAACGCCAGCCACCCCAAAGCCGCACCATGAATAGCCACAATATTTCGCGCATTTTTCATCGCTGACCATTGTTCGGCAATAGACAGGTCTTCAAAAAACAACTCGACATACCCTCTTTCACGCATTAAAGATGAAACATCGTCAGAATTTTTAATTTTTCTTGTGGATTTTCTTGGTATATATATATTCTCCGGCATATTTCCAACAACGCCGCAAAATTTCAAATTCTCAATATACTCCAATATATTAAAAAACTCCCCGCCAGAAAAAACCACAATATTTCCAGCAACTTTTCGATCCGTCCTTACAACCTCGTACCCGAAATTATTAAAAATATTTTCAGCCAATGAATTTTTTTCTGCATTCAATATCACCTTTATATCGCCAGCATCAATCCCAATGGTTTTCTTAAAAAAACCAAGTCTAGTCAAATGATGATGAATCAAATGCGCAATATTTTTATTAAATTTCCATCTAGCATCGTAAATATATTGCTCCCCGAGATCAAAAGTCGAACCATGGCGATATACTTCCACCATCTCCCGAATTTTGGCTCTTCTTCCAGAAATATTATGGATCGAATTCGAAACAGTAACTCCATGCTGTACAATCGCCCGAGCCTCATAGCCAGGGATAGCAAAGGGCGGCTGAAATATTTTCTCAACAAACGGCTCGTACAAATTACTGATCTTAGAAAGATTAGAATACAGCCAAGCAGGCTGGACATTTATATCAGGCAGAATTTTATAAATCACGATTCAACCAAAATCAATAAATATTCGATTCCAGCCCAACAGCCATCTTCGCCATATTTTTTATCTTATCCGTCACAACAACTCGGTCGGCAAACATATAGCTACCAAATTTACTCAACGCATTCAACCTTCGCTCCAACAACATCAATGACAACGGCCCGATAATTTTTTTAGCACTATTCTTCAATCCGGTGGAATGCGTAAAATCGAAAAAAGTCGTGCGATATGGCAAATCCACGGGCTTGTAATTCAAATTAACTGATTCACAATAATCAAACCACTTGAAATCGAATATACCTCGACGAGCAACAGGTAGCCACGGAACCCCGAAAGCATCAGAAACAATAGCGCCATGCAATGCTTCTGAGATCACCTTCTTTGACGCTCTAATATCATTAATTATTTTATGCCTATCATCTGTAATATTAATTAAATTCACTCCAATACGATCGCAAATTTTCATTAAATGTGGCCACACAAATGAGTTAACTGCGCTTTTATGCGGTATAAAAGATGTTTCATGAATTTTCGCAACGCCACCTTGAAACATATCAGCAAGCAACAAGGCGCCATCCGAGATAAAAGACACATCTCTATCTGATAGCTGTTTTATTAAATTCGCTGTCCTAGGCCCCCGAACCCAGACAAATTTAAATGTTTTGTCAACATTCGGAACATCACCATGACCGAATCCGGTTCCCAAAAAATATTTATCAACACCCACGGGGAGCCTGTGATTCAACAATGAACCTATACCAAACAGATATGCATCTTTATGAATATTATTGATATTCTTAATATAATTCGGCCACACTAGGTCATTCAAACAATCACCAAAATTATCCGTTTCCCATTGCGAAATAATCATAAGTACTCCTAATTTTTGATCCCTCTTTGATAAGCCATCGAATTATAAAACGCCAGCAGGAACACCCACAGCTACCGCACCGGCTGGCACATCCACCATCACCACGGCGTTGGCGCCGATCACCGCATCTGCCCCCACCGTGATGCCCCCCAGCAGCTTGGCGCCCGCGCCTACGTCGACACGGTCTCCCAGCACCGGCGCTCGCCCATCGCCGCGCGTGCCCAGCGTAACTTGCTGAAAAATCAGGCAATTAACACCCACGTGGGCCGCCGGATGAATGACCACACCATTGGGGTGTGGCAGCAGCAAGCCGCCGCCAATGTGTGAGTTCAATGGAATGTCCGCACCGCTGACCGCGCTCCAAAAACGATGCCGCAGTACAGCCAGACGCCGCAAGACCTGCCGCGACCACCAACTGCCAGATACCGTATGCCGCTGATAATCGCGCAAGCTGGCCAGCAAGCGCTTGCCAGGATTCCATTCGCCTGCGCGCAAGGCTTCGCGCGACCAGTCGGGCGCGATCGCGCCGAGGGCTTGGTTCATTGTTTTATCCACGCAACCGCCACCGCTACGCCTTGACGGTGCGCTCAAGGTGGTGGGCCAGCCTCAGCGCAAGCTGAATCAGCGGCATGGTCGGGTTGCCGCCACCGCCGGTGGCAAACACGCTGCTGCCAGCCATGAACAAATTGTCCACACCAAACACCTTGCAATTGCCGTCCACCACGCCGTCGGCACTGCTGGCCGCCATGCGCGTGCCGCCCATGTGGTGGGCATGCGGGCTGACCGGCATAAAGACGTCGTCGCGCAGGATGTAGTCGTGCAGTTTGACAAAACCCAGCCCTGAATCGGCAAACGCCTTGGCTGCCTCCATGGCAATCACTTTGATGGTTTTGACGTCACGCTCGGACAGCTGCCAATTGAGCTTGACGCGCCGCAGGCCAAAAGAATCCACTTCATTGGAGAGTTCGATTCTGTTGACATTGCGCTCGGGGAATTGCTCCAGCAACGTCGTAATAAAACCTTCACCAGGGCAATTGATTTTGGTGATGAAATCAATTTTGTCCGCCAGCGCCAGGTCGCAGGTCAGCCCTTTGAGAAAAGTTTTGATTTTGGCCGTTCTTCCATAAGATCTTATTTGCCGGACGATTCCAAACGTCACGTTCCCGCGCCCCACGCCTGCATCCGAAACAAATTTTGGCGACGTGAAGCCGCCAAGATTTTCTTGATCGTCAGACGTCTCTTTCAAAAAGAACTGCCCCATTTCAACGTTGAGATGCTCCATGAAGCCAACGCCGGCCATCTTCTTGAGATGCTCCAAACCCATCAACGATGGGCTATTGAGCAGCATGCGTGAATTTTCAATTCCGCCCAACGCCAAAACATAGTATTTTGCCTTGACGCGACTGGTTTTTTTATCGTACCCGGCAACATCAAGGCCAGTGATGGCGCCACGACCGTCGTACTCAACATTGATCAGATTGCAATGGAGAAACAGTTGGATGTTCTTGGATTCTTCCAATTGTTTTTTGTATTTTTCCGCAAACCGCGTCGGGGGGCTCAGTGCATCTTTTTCCGCCTCGAAATACCCGTTTTCCACCGGTATGCTGCGCGTGGCAAAACCTTGCGCCGGAAGATCCAGGATGCGCATTGCTTCAGGCAAATATGCGTTGAAATCGTCGAACGAGATAGGCCACCCTGGCAGGCTGCCAACGGCCACATGCTCAAAATCCTCACGCACAAAAGGCCGGCATCGCCCAGACCAGTGGTTGGACGTTCCTCCAAAATAACGCAGCCGCGTCGTCGCTGCGTACAAATCGCGCCCGACCGATTCAATTTTGTAAACATCTTGCGATTGCTGTTCATACTCTAGCCCGCCAGCCTCCAGCAAGCCGATTTTCAAGCCCGCCTCAGCCAGCTTGAGTGCCACCGTTATTCCAGCGGGGCCGGCGCCAACGACACATACATCGAAGGCCGGCAGGTCGGTAGTTTGTGAGAAATCGGAAATCATCGTCGCGTCACTTGAAGTAAGCGGATGGCAACACCCATCCGTCAACAACCAAAAAATCGTCGCCTGCTTTCACGTAATTTGAATCCATCGAATGCCTGCTCTCTTTAAACGACACCGCACCTATGACAACAGGTAGTGCGCCCGCCAACCAGCCGATAAAAGAGCGGCGTTGAATCGTCGGTTTCTGTTGATCAGCTTGCATTGCGTTTCCTTGATAAAAATTTTCAAAACTATGATCTCGCCTGTACAAAGGCCCATGACATGCGCTTACCTTGTTGACACCCTACCCCAGCGCGTCAACCCGCACATACGACGCAGCGCCGCACCGCGCTCAAACTGCGCCCGTGCTATTTCCCAGCCTCGGCGCTTGAGTAGATCCTTGGTCGCCGTGATTGCATCAGCCAAATGCGTCAGTGCCAAATGCTGCCAAAGCCCAACCAAACCATGGTGTTTGCGCACATAGAGCAATTCACTTTCCACCTGCAGCTCAGAAATTTGCCTACCCGATTGGGTGATTTTCGCCACGGTCTTGGCGCTCTCCCCGCCCAGGTGCACGGCTGAAGTTGCACCTGTGTAGAGCACCTTCCAGCCTGCGGCCTGTATGCGCTTGCACAAGTCCACTTCCTCAAAGTAAAGAAAATAACGTGGATCAAACAAGCCAATCTGGTCGATCACCTTCTTGCGGATCAACAAAAAACAGCCTGGAACCCAATCGCACTCGCGCTCTCCCTGGTGATCCCAGCTGTAATCGTCAACCATCTGCACTCCGAAAAACCAGCGCGACAGGCCTGTGCGCTGCAGAAACATATTCCACGGCGTGGGAAAGTAACGGCAGCTGGGCTGCAACTGCCCGTCCTCGGTCGTCAGCCGCACGCCGACGGCCCCCACGTTCGGCCGGCGCTGCAGGCAGTCAATGGCAACCTGGAGTGCAGTGGGAGCCACAAAAGCATCGGTGTTGAGCAGCAAGGCATATTCGCCCGTCAAGTGCTCGACCATCTGGTTGTTGGCACGGCCAAAACCAACGTTTTTTTCGTTGACCTGCACAAAGGCGTTTGGGTGATCGCGGCGCAGCACTTGCACCGAATCGTCACGCGAAGCGTTGTCAACCACCCAATAGCGCAACGGCATGTCTTGCGCCGCTGCATCGCAGGCATCAAACATGCGCTGCAGCAAATGGGCCGTGTTGTAGTTGACGACGATGACATCAAGCATGCGACGCCTCCGCTGCAACATTGATATGAGGGGCCGAGTCGTCACCCGTTGGCGCTTCCTCAAACGCCAGGCCATCGCGCAAACGGTAAATCTTGTTGCAACGCGCCAATGTCGACACTCGGTGGGCAATCATCAAAATAATCAATTGGGGGTTGAGCCGGTAAATGGCATCCATCACCTTGGTTTCGGTCTCACCGTCAAGCGCGCTGGTCGCCTCATCGAGCACCAGCACGTCCGCTTTTTTGTATAGCGCGCGTGCAATGCCAATGCGCTGGCGCTGGCCGCCCGACAACTGCACGCCGCGCTCGCCCACGCGAGTTTGCACGCCTTGCGGCTGTTGCCTGATGAAGTCGCCCAGCTGCGCCGCCTCCAGCGCCTGCGCCAGCCGCTCCTGGTCGATGGCGCCCATGCGCTCGCCCAGGGCGACGTTTTCGGCAATGGATTTGTCGCACAAAAAAATGGCCTGCGGCACGTGCGCAATGCGCCGGTGCCATTCAGGCAGATTGGTCTCGGTCAAGGGCTCGCCATTGACCACCGTGGCGCCACTGGTGGGCGTGAGCAGGCCCATGCAGATGTCAACCAACGTGCTTTTCCCCCCTCCCGTTACGCCGACGAAGCCCACACGCTCGCCGGCACGGATGGACAGATTCACGCCGCGCAGCACCTCCTTGAGCCCTGGCCCATAGGCAAAGCGCACGTCGCGCAACGCAATGCCGAGCAGCGGCCGTTCGTCAACCGTTGCCGGCGCCCGCCGTGTATTAGAAGGCGGCACGGGCATATTGATGAGTTGCAGCGTTTCTTGCACTGCGATTGACGTGCCGCGGAAGCTGGCATAGCCGTTGTAGATGGTTTGCACGTGCGGCAGCAGGCGCTGCCCGCCCAGGGCCAGTGCGCCAAGCACGGGCAAGGCATCGGCCATGCCGCCCGGCCCGCGCACCATCCAGTTGGCCAGCGCAATGACCAAAATGATGGCCAGGCTTTCGATCAGGTATTTAGGCGCCGTGGCCAGCGTAAGGTTGGCGGCGCGCGCGCGCAGCGCCGCGCGATCGGCCCAGGAGAACTGGGCCACGTACACGTCCTGGTTGTGCTCCAGCGCAATGTCGCGAATGGCGCCCACGCCCTCTTGCAGGTATTGCAGGCGCAGCGTGCTCTTTTCGGCAATCGTGCGGCTATGGGCCTGCAGCCGGCTTTTGGCCCACAGGCTGATGACCACGTACAGCCCGCCAATCAACCCGCCCGCCACCAGCGCTACGTGCACGTCAATCCAGAGCATGGCGGCCAAAATGGAGGTAGCCATCATTGCCGCCACCGCCAGCAGCATCAGCGGTGCCAGCGCGCCCATTGTCAAATGCCCCACTTTTTCAATGGCGGAAAGCGTCTGGCTGCTGTTGCGGGCCAGATGGTAGGCATAGGGCTGGCGCAGCACTTTGTCAAAAACCAGCGCGCTCAGGTCGGCGCCAATGGCAAAAATCAACCGGTTGCTGCTCCAGGTCAGCACCAGGCGCAGCACGGCGGCCGCAATGGCCACCACGGCAAACAGCGCCGACGCCGCCAGCAGGCGCGTGCCGCCCAGAACGGCGGCAATGCCGTCAAGCAAATTGGCCAACCAGGGCGCCTTGTCGACGAATTCGGGGCTTGCCAGCAGCCCCAGAAAGGGCACGATTGCGCCCAAGGTAAACACCTCGGCCAATGCACCCGCAAGCATCAGCACCACGACCAGCGCCAACGACCACCTTCGCGCACGGCTTAATTGGCGCCAGACTGTAGAAATCAAATAAATCATGGGCGGGTAATATTCTCGAACCAAAGAAATGCACGGAGTGCGGAACAGGTGGCGCAAAGCCAATCAAATACATGGCCATCAGCCATCGACAAAACAATCAGCCACCGATCGGTAGAATTTTTTTTGCGCGCGCGCCAGCACTTCGTGTGAATACTTTTCACGCACTGTCGTCAAGGCATTCGCCGAAAGTTGCACACTCAGCTCAGGCGACGCCAGTATTTTTCTGGCGCAAGCCAGCAAACCATCCACATCTTCGCTGTCGAACAACAAACCGTTGTGGCCGTCATCAATCATCTCGGGTATTCCACCAACCTGGCTGGCTACCGTTGGCACCCCTTGGGCCAACGCCTCGGCGACGGTATAGGGAAACATTTCAATCCTGGACGACACCACGCATACGGCAGCCTGCTTGCGCAATTGGGTAATTTCTTCTGGACTCTTGCGCCCCATGAATTCGATCGGACTGGGCCGCTGGTATTTTTCTTCGCACCATGCGACGAACGCTTGCCTGTCCAGCACACGCCCATCCTCCACAGCAATTTTTTTATCATCCGGCCCAACAAAAACCGCTCTTAACCCGTCAACCTTTTCAGCCAGCTTAAACATGGCTTCAATAAAGATATCAGCGCCTTTAACCTTATCGAAACGACCAACAAAAAGTACCAATGAAGTCGCCTCGGGCAACTTCCAATGGTCTTCCGGGAAGCATTCGGGAAACGGGTTGGCGATCACTATTTTTCGGGGAAGTTCTTTTTTATAAAATTCCTCTACCGCCCGAAGAACAAATTCTGAAGGAGCCGAAACGGCGTCTGCAGCGTAGATGGCCTCTCCTTCTGCGCGCACCCTCTCCTGGTAGTTCAAGTCGTGAGGAAACCCTTGCGCATCCCCCACCAAAAACCACGGCCCGTGCAGCCGGACGACGACAGGAACTGCTCCCGCATAACGCTGAACGCGCTTACTTTGCCCGAAAACCTCCTCCATTTCAATCAGGCAAGGCGATTGGCGCGACGCCTTTTGAACAAACTTTCCAAATTTCCACGCCATCATGGCTTCGTATTTTGGCCGCCCAAAAATTCTCACCAACAATCTGCGTGCCATGGAGTTTTGATTCAGGTAATACGCATGTGCACCGGCTGCCGCGCAATCTTCTTGCGTGCTGGCCTTGGCAACCAGCCTGACTCTAAAGCTACCGTCGTCAGAAAGAAGACAAATCAAATTTTTAGCGTAAGTACATACCCCATTGGGAGTTTTATCTAGAGGCACGCTCGGGATAAACATGAAAATATCAATACCCTTCGACACCATGACCAACTCCGACCCAAAACATAATTAATGGAAAGAATACGCTTCCCACATTAAAAGAGCTTACGGTAAATATAGAAATAGCAATGCAAAGCATGAAGCAAAAATAAGCCCTGGCAATTTTTTGCCTTTGCAGATCCTTGCTTCGAGCCGCTTTACGATAAATTGATATTGGCCAAACAATCAACGCATAAACAAAAAACCCTAAAGCGATAACGCCGTAAGCCAAGGCGATCTGCAGATAGGTATTAACAATATCAACAATGCCTTCGCCCTGAATGAGCGTCTTAAATGCAGCCGCATCTCTGAAATCCAGTCTTCCAAAAAATGGGTATTTCATGATTTCAGATATACCCACCTCAAGCAAATGCTGGCGGTAATCGACATTCCCGGAGTCCCGCAATGACAAGCCGTCCATCACGGAACCCAAAACGCCGCTCACCGAAAGCAGCATTGCAAATGCCGCCAACCCTATGACGAGATAAATCAAACCCTTCGATCCGCGATCCATTGCAAAATACAATGCCAGGACGCCCAACCCGATCAACCACGGTCCGCGAGAAAAAGTCAATACAATCGTCAAGAAAAACAAAAAAAATGCCGCCTTTTTATACAATGACGACCGAGTGCCATACGAAAGATAGCTATAAAGAATTACAGCACCAAAACTGGCAATTGCAAGATGAATTGCACCGAGCGTCGTTGAAGCCCGAAGAAAGCCACCTCTATATTTATACCCCGTAATCCCTCTTTCGTTCAGCGCCAACGCGCTATCCAGAGATTGATAGACATTCCAATGTTTAAGCGAAGCGAACACAGCCGCTCCGGCCAAAATTAACATAATAAAAACATAGCCAATAAAAATCAAACGCACACTCGCCGCATTTTTTGAAATTTTCTTGGCAATAAAATAAGGAACACAAATTAAATTAAAATAAATAAATACGTAACGCAATCCATCTGTAAAAGAAGATTTCCGAAGCAACAATATACCAACAATTGCAAAAAACAAAAAAACAGCCCAATCCACTTTTTCAGTGAATTTAAAAATTCTTCCCTGCCTCTCTGCCAAGACAAATGCCACCCCTAAAATCAATGGCCACGACGACTGAAAAAGCTGCTGCAACCCCAAGAATCCAGGTATTGTTTTACTAAGAGAGGGCAACCCAAGAAGTAAAACCAGATACAATCCACCTTGCGCCTCAATAGGTATTTTTTTCCTCAAAAAATAAATCAATGAAAATGACAACAATGCAAAAATATAATAATTAGAAGTCAAAAACGCGCAGGATGTCAGCACAACCCACGCAACAAAATACTGACGCCCTACCTTGGCAACATATCCCGCACCATAATTAGCGATCTCAATTTTTTTGGCAGCGCCCACCCAAAGCACATAGCACATGCACCCAATTGCCAACAGGACGATATACGCTTTTATATGATTTGGCATTTTATAAACAATCTTGATTTACTAATTTTCCCGCATCAAATTTAAAAACCACGTACTGCATTCAGCGCCATTTCATAACACTGACAACTCATGTGTTACAAAGCACATTTTTTCGGTTAAAAATTTGTTTATATTCCGTCAGGAACCGTCGTCGACGACAAGCGTCTAGCGCCATGCTCCTCCATGGAGTGCACACCGGCAGGGTGTCCGACCAAGGATGCGGCGGGCCATTGTAAGAGCGGCGTCCGGCGTGACAGACGCAACACAGCCGACGCAATGAGTCACAAATGCAGCAAATCGCAGCAAATGCGGTACTTTTTAGCCAAAGGAATAGATATGCGCTTTCTTTCATCAGCACTTAGCGCGCTGGGATTGACGTTGGTTTGCACTCTGGCAAGCGCTGCGGCCGCACCAGCGTGGCAGGTTCAGGTGAATGAGTCTCGTGGCTTGCCCACGGTCAGCGCTGGCGGTCAGCCGGGGTTTACCTCGAATTGGGCGTTTTGGGGCAAGCAGTGGAAGTGGGCGAGTGCGCACGCAAAGATGACAGGCGGCGGCGCACAGGGCTACCAAGTGGTGGGCGAGGTGAGTGACCTGGGAGTGCGCTGGAGCGGCAGTGCAAAGCGCACCGACACGCATACGCTGACCTACGATTTGCGCATGCTGGCCGACCGCGCGCAATCCGACGTGGTGGGCGGCGGCGCTACATTCAAGTTCGACCTGAAAACCTTCGGCGATGTCATGGGCAAGCCCACGCTGCTGCCAGACAACACGGGCTGGCAGTGGGGGCAGGCTGGGGGCGCACAGGTCACCATGCGGTTTTCACCAGCGCTGCCCGCCATCTTTTTCGAGCGCGACAACCCGGCCGAGGTGCGTGCGTATTTTTTCGACAAAACCATTGAGGCGGGGGAGCAGCGCTATACCGTAACGCTGAGCTGGTCGGGCGACGTGCAATGGCAGGCGCCGCCCGGCGAGCGCCTGAATGGCCCGCCCGCCAGCACCTGGCCCAAGGACACCATCGACGCGCGCACCACACCGCACAACCTGCTGGGTGGCAGCCTCAAAAATGAGGGCTTTGCCAGCCTGCGCGCCAACGCCAGCCCCGCCGCACGCTACTGGGGCACCAACGTCACGGCATACGCGTTGTTCAAAACGCCGCGTGAAGTGGTGCAGCAGCAGGCCAAGCGCATGGCGCAGCTGGGCTACAACCTGGTGCGTCTGCACCACCATGATTCGCCCTGGGTGAACCCCAACATCTTTGGCGACCGCAAGACAGTGACCGATACGGGCTCCCTCGACGCCGAGGCGCTCGACAAGCTCGACTGGTGGATCAAATGCCTGAAAGACGAAGGCATTGCCGTGTGGCTGGATTTGCATGTGGGCCGCCCCTTTTTCCCTGATGACGGCATCTACGGCTTTGACGAATTGGCGAATGGCAAAGGGCAGGGCCGGCTCAAGGGTTTCAACTACGTCAACATCACGATGCAGCAGGCCATGCGCCGCTTCAACGAGCAGTATGTGAGCCACCGCAATGCATACACGGGCGTGGCGTACAAGGACGAGCCAGCCATCGTGGCGATGCTGATCACCAATGAAAACGACGTGACGCACCACTTTGGCAATTCCATGCTGCCCAATAAAAAGGTACCGCTGCACAACAAGCTGTACATGAATGCCGCGCGCACATTCGCCCAAACAACGGGATTGCCAGAAAAGCAGACCTGGATCAGCTGGAAGCCCGGCCCCGGCAAGCTTTTTCTCAACGACCTGGAGCACCGCTTTGACGTGGACATGATCGCCCAGCTGCGCGAGCTAGGCGTCAAGCAGCCGCTGGCGACGACCAATACCTGGGGTAACAACCCATTGTTCTCACTACCGGCGCTGACCACGGGTGACTTGATCGACGCTCACGCTTACGGCGCTGCGAATCAGTTGGAGAAAGACCCGGCCTGGTCTGCCAATCTGGGGCATTGGTTGGCCGCGGCCCAGGTGGTGGGCATGCCGTTGACGGTAAGTGAGTGGAACGCTGAACCATTTCCGTCCTACGACCGACATACGCTGCCCTTGATGATTGCGGCGATGGCGTCGCACCAGGGTTGGCGCGCGTTGATGCATTACGCATACAGCCAGCAGAGTCCGCGCGATCAGGGTAGCCCTTCCAACTGGCACTCGTACAACGACCCGTCGCTGCTGCCCATGCTCAGCGCGGCGGCGCTGATGTACCGCCGCGGCGACGTGCGCGAGGCAACGACCACCTACGTCTACGACCCCGGTGCCGAGGCCTTTTTTGGCCAGGCGACATCGGCGGGAAACTCCCCCGCGCTGCGCACGGCGGCCGAGCAAGGCAAGCTGCTCATCGCCATGCCGGCCACGCCGCAACTGCCCTGGCTCAAGCGGCGTGAGCCACCTGCGGGTGCCATCATCATCAAAGACCCCACGCGGTCGCTACTGCCCGAAGGCGCGCAAGAGGCGACGAGCGACACGGGCGAGCTGACGCACAACTGGGCCAAGGGCACTTACACCATCAACACCGCCCGCACCCAGGCCGCCATGGGCTGGATTGGCGTCAGCACGGTGGCATTGCCCGCGCTGCGGCTGGACTTGCAGACACGCAACGCGGCAGTGGCGCTGCAAAGCCTGGATGACGCGGTGCTGGGCAACTCTAAGGATCTGATGATTTCCATTGGCACGCGGTCACAGCCCCAGCCAAACAGCCGCAAAGCGCCCTTCATCGTCGAGCCGCTGACCGGTCACATTGAAGTCAAGGCGCCTGCTGGCCTGAAGCTGTACCGCAATGGACCGTTCAACCAGTGGATTGAACACCCGGTGGGTTACCAGAGCGGCCGCTATCAGATTGAGCTGGATGGATCGCTGCCCATCCAGTGGCTGGCCTTGCGCCAAGGCAAGCCGGGGTAAGGCTGCGCCATCGCTTCGAGGACGTAGCTTCTACAGTTCTTCTTCGATTCGTAGGAGGCCAGCCCCCTGGCCGATACGACGATTGCGGCGGGGAGCACCGATCTAAACCACCGTCTGCCTGTGCACGCCATCGCGGCGAGGGCGCCGCTCCCACAAAAACCGGCCGGGCTGCTGGCGGTTCGTAGGAGGCCAGCCCCCTGGCCGATGCCGATGCTGCCGCGGCTCTCAGTAATACCCGCGCCGCACTGCCGCCTCGGCCTTGTTGAGCACTACGCCCAGCAGCCGGTCGGCGGGGATGTGGCGCATGCTTTCTTCGATCTCGGACTTGGTGCTGTTACCGTTACCGATGACCATCAACACGGCGTCGATGCGCGGCAGCACGGACATGACGTCGTCGCCGGCCATCATGGGCGGCAGGTCGAAGATGACGGTGCGGTCGTCGTAGCGGTCGCGCAGATCCTCGATCAGCACGCCGACGCTTTGCGACGACAACACCTCGGCCGCCTTGGGCACGGGGCGGTTGGTGGGCACGACGACCAGGCGCGGCAGGCCGGGATTCACCATGGCTTCATGCAGTTGCGCCTGGCCTGCCAGCACTTCGTTGAGCGACGGGTTGCGGCTCAGCCCCAGGTAGCTGGCAACGCGCGGGCGGCGCAGGTCGAAGTCGACCAGCATGGCGGTGCGCTGCGAGTGGTGGGCAATGCTCATCGCCAGGTTGATCGAGACGACGGTCTTGCCCGATTCGAGCGTGGGCGAGGTGATGGCCAGCGTGCGCCAGCCTTTTTCGTCCATTTTTTGCAGCACCTGGGTGCGCAGCACGTCAAACGCCCAGTTGTGCTGGCTGGCCTTGTTGTAGGCGACGATGCGGTGCTCTTCCAGGTGCGCCGGATCCAGCGGCACGACTTCGGTGTGCACGTAGCTCACGTCCATGGCCTGGACGTGAGGGCGCGGCGGCGGCGGCGCAGTGTGGGGGGTGCCGCGCGCTGCGGGCTCTGCGAAGGGTGCAGAGGCAGGCGCCTGGGCGCGGGCTTTGTCGATGGCTTGTTTGATGCGTTCCATGGAGCGACCCGGGTATTCAGGACAGGCGCAGCAGCAGCTTGAACACCAGGGTGTCCAAGGGCATGAAGAAGAAGTGAATGGCCAGCAGGGCCGCGACCAGCGCCACGACGGCGCCGATGATCAGGCGCTTCCAGTGGCGGCGCTGGCGCTGGTTTTCCTCGGCGATGGTGATGTAGGGGATGAGCACCAGGGGGCGTTTGCCGGTGATGGCGGTGACGGCCTCGGCGCCGCGCACGGTGCCGTGCAGCATTTCCAGCAACATGGTCAGGCCGCCCGCGGCGACGCCGGCGAGCACCAGGCCCAGGGCAATCATTTTCTTGCGGTTGGGCTTGATGGGGCGATCGGGTGCCAGCGGAGGCTCCAGCAGCGAGAAGCGCTCGGCGCGCTGCTCGTCTTCCAGGTTCTCGGACAGTTGGGCGCTCATCTGCTTGGCGCGGATTTCCTCGTACTTGCGCTGTGCGCCTTCGCGGTCGCGCAGCAGCGCGGCCAGGCCGCGCTCGACCTGGGGCGCCTTGACGAGTTGCGCCTCGGCGTCGGCCAGGCGGGCCCGCAACTCGCCTTGCTGGGCGCGCATCAGTTGCATGCGCGACTGGGCCGACACGCGGCGCGCCTCGATCTTGGAGACGACCATTTGCGCAGCGGCCACGGTGGGTGACGCCGACAGCGGCGAGCCGTCTGCCAGCACGCTGGGGCGGGGCAGTTTGGCGGTCTCGGCAATCGATTTTTCCAGCGCTTCGATGCGGCGCTTGGTGGCACGCACGTCGGGGTGGCTGTCGGTGTAGGTGTTGGCCATGCGCGCCAGCTCCGAGCGGGCCTTTTGCAGTTCGGCCTCGTCGGCGTTCAGGCCGGCAATGGGCGATCCCGAGGCGTTGGCCGCGGCGTTGGCCACGGCGGCCTTGGCACCGGCCAGCTCGATGTCCAGACTGCGCACCTCTTCCTCGGCCGAGCGGTATTCGCGCTCGGCGTCGCGCATTTCGGTCTCCATGCGCTGGATGGCGTTCATGCTCAGCGCGATGTTCTCGGGCAGCACCGTGTTGTTCTGCTGCTTGTAGGTGGCGATCTGGCCCTCCAACTGGTCAAGCTGGGTCTTCAGGCGGTTGGCCTCCTGCGTCAGGAACTCGGTGGTCTGCGTGGCGCGCTCGGTGCGCACCTTGACGTTCTCGTTCAAAAACAGCGTGACCAGTTCATTGGCCACGCGCTGGGCGATCTGCGGCTGGCGATCCTCGAACGACACCTTGAACGCGATGGTGGCCGAGCCTTTGCCCTGGCGCACGTTGGCGTTGATCAGTTGCACGGTGATGAGCTGGCGCATCTCGTCGACCTGCTCGGACGGCGTGAACGTGATGCTGCGATCCTTGAACAGGTCGTATTTGCTGATGATGCGCAGCAGGTTGTCACGCGTCATCACACGTTGCTTGATGACCTCGATGCGCTCGTCGGCATAGCTGGTCACGCTGGCCTGCACCAGATCGGTAGGGATCTGCTGCGACTCGATCATGATGGTGCCGGTGGACTGGTAGACCGGCGGCATCAGCATGGCCACGGCAATCGCCACCGCTGCCACACCGATGAAGGTGACGGCGATCAGGAGCGCGCGGCGCTTGAGGATGGAGAGATAGTCACGCAGCGTGAGCTGGTAGTCTTCGTCTTGGGACATGCGTTGACGGCAGGAAGTGAGATCCGGTGTGTCGGATGGCGCGGCGGCGCACAGGGACGTCGCCGCAAAATCTAAGGCGTCCCGGCGCTGCCGGGAACCTGTGAGTATGCCCGCAGTGCCAGGCCGGTTTTGCCTAACGGTGCTGGCGAGGCTGTGAACAAATCATTCATGCGTGCACTGGGCGGCTGCGGCACTGGTTTTCTCCCCTTTGCTCCGCATGGCACGCGAGTGACGCCGCACGGTACAGACGACACAAAGCGGATGTTCATCAGAGTGTGTTCACGATCTGTGTTTGACCATTCTTCCCGGTCATACCGGCGAAAGCCGGTATCCAGCCCTCGTCGTGAAGGAAGCGTCGCCGCTGGATTCCGGCTTTCGCCGGAATGACGGAGAAAGGGAGTTCCCGCTTTGGATGGAAAGAGTGACGCCGCACGGTACAGACGACATAAAGCGGATGTTCATCAGAGTGTGCACGATCTGTGTTTGAGCATTCTTCCCCGTCATACCGGCGAAAGCCGGTATCCAGCCCTCGCCGTGAAGGAAGCGTCGCCGCTGGATTCCGGCTTTCGCCGGAATGACGGAGAAAGGGAGTTCCCGCCTTTGCCTTTGGATAGAAAGCGAGCCGCGGCAAGATCGTGAACACGTTTTCAGAAATCGGGATGGGTGTACGTGAGGTACACGTAGGCACTGCTGCCGCTGGCTTCGTTGGAAGACCAGGCAAGCCCCTCGTTCTTGCGGTTCACCTGCCTGTGGCTGAGCTGCAACGTGGCACGCCATAGCGGGCTGAGCTCGCGGCTGAGGCTCATGCCCACGCCACGGGTGGTGTTGCGCTGCGTGCTCATGGTGCGGGTGTAGTAGGTGTTCATGCCGATGCGGGTGAGCTCGTCCCAGGCGTAGTCGGCGTTCAGGCGCAGCTGCTGGCTTTGCGAGAACGTGCCGCGCAGGCTGTCGGTGACCGGCTGGCGAGACCAGGCGCCGGTGACGTTCCAGCGCTGGCCGCTATAGCCCAGCTGCACCTGGCCCTTGAAGGCTCTGTCGCTGATCGGGCCGGTGTACTTGCTCATGCCGGCGCTGACGTTCCAGTGCCAAACCTCGTCGATCTGGTTGCGGTAGCCCACATCCATGCTGCGCATGATGCTGCGGTTGGATGGCCCCAGCAAGATGAAGCCAGGGATCAGCTCCCACTCCACGCGATCGGGCTCGAACGAGGTCCACTGCCCCGCCACATAGACTTCGCTGGTGGCGTCCAACGAACGGCTCAGCTCTGCATTGGCGCTGTTCTGGCGGCTGTCGGGGTTGCCCGAGGTGCCGGTGTCGCGCGTCCACTGGGCCTGCAGCCCGCCGCTGGTGCGGTACAGGGGCGAGAGCTGGTGCGACAGCGTGGCGCCCAGGTTCTTGACCGTGCGCGTGCCGTCGCTGGTCAGCTGCCCGGTGTCTTCAAGCAATGCCTCGCGCAAGGAGCTGCGTGCATAACCTGCATTCAGACCCAAGACGGTGTTCACCCAGGCGTGTTGCCATTGCACCCGGGCATTAGGATCCTGGCGGTTGCGGCTGACAGCCTCGTCACTGCTTTTCTCAATGGTTGCGCCCAGGCTCAGGCTCAGGGTGTCCACGTCGCCCTGGCGCAGCAGCGTATAGCGCGGATTGAGTCGCAGGCGCGAGGCGCTGCGGGCGTTTTCTGCCCTGAGCCCCGGGTTGGTGTCGTGGTCCACACCCATCGTTACCGACACCTGCTGCTGGTAGCGCGACTGCGCCCATGCGGGCAGCGCCGCGCATGACGCCGCCAGTACGCACAGGGCAAGAAGCTGGGAGCCGCGCGCCATCGTCACGGCACCAGCACGGTGTCGCCAGCCTGCAGCTGGATGTTGGTCTGCAGGCTATCGCCCTTGATCAGGTCGTTGTAGCGCACGGGCAGCAGCACCTGCTTGCCGCCGTCGCTGCGCAGCACGCGGATGGCGTTGCCGTCGGCAAAGCGATCCAGTCCGCCCACCAGACTCAAGGCCTGCAGCGCCGTGGTGTTGTCCGTCAGCAGCGGCACCAGGCCGGGCTTGAGCACCTTGCCGATCACGTAGACGGAGTTGCCGTCGGTACCGGCCACGGTGACGGTGACGATGGGGTCGGGCATATAGGGCTTGAGG
This sequence comes from Comamonas faecalis, assembly GCF_039538025.1. Lineage (NCBI taxonomy): Bacteria > Pseudomonadati > Pseudomonadota > Betaproteobacteria > Burkholderiales > Comamonadaceae > Comamonas > Comamonas faecalis. The sequence goes on along the minus strand of NZ_BAABBP010000001.1, from coordinate 178,773 downwards.
CGCTCGACCATCTGCTCCTGCACTGCTTCCGTGCCCAGGCCGGCAACCACCAGGCGGCCGATCAGCGGCATGGTGATGCTGCCGTCGGGCAGCACGCGCACCTCGCGCTGCAGCGCGTCCTCGCGCCAGACGGAGACCTGCAGGCGATCAGCCGGGCGCAACTGGTAGGCCTGGCCGTCTTGTGCGTCGGCCGCCAGGGTAGCGGTGCTGGCGCCCACGAGGAGCAGCGCGGACAGGGTGTGCAAAAACAGTTTTTTCATGAGGGCAGTCCCGCGAGGAAATTGAGAAACCAGCAGAGTTTAAGGGGCCCGGCCGTGCAATGAAAAGGGGGCCGAAGCCCCCCTTGTGTTTCAAACCGCCCGGTATATGGGCAAGTCGCTCAGACCTTGCGGCGGCTGGAGAAGCCCAGGAAGCCGGCCAGCGCCGAACCGAACAGCCACAGCGCGCCGGGCAGCGGTGTGGGGCTGGGGGCGATCATCGGCGAGATCGTGGGGCGGCCAAAATCGGCAGATCCGTGCTCGCCTGCCATCGCCAGCTGGGCCAGTTGCGCAACGTTGGCCCCAGGTGCACTCTGTGCTGCTGGCGTGCTGTCAGCGAACACGACGTTTTGAACCGAAGCCGCCGGAGCGGGAGCATCGTATTGCGCAGCCGACACTGCCTCTGCAGAAGCGGCACCACCCAGAGTCAGCAGTGCTGCAGCGACGGCGATGTGGAAAATTTTCATGATGACCTTCTTGCGTTTGATATCCCTGAGCGGCCGGATTGACCGCTAATCGAACAGAACGATACATTTGCGCTTGCGATGGATCAATAAGCCATTCGTACTAGCGCACGCCAAATTGACAGTTGGACAAGATGTCAATACGCGTTTTTCCCGGTAAACGCGGTCACGGTGCGCGCCAGGATGGCCAGATCCAGCCAGACCGACCAGTTGTTGATGTACTCGATGTCGGACTGCACGCGCTGGATCATCTGGTCGATGTCGCGCGTCTCGCCCCGGTAGCCACGCACCTGCGCAAGACCCGTGATGCCTGGCTTGATGTTGTGCCGGGCGAAGTACTGCTGGATGCGCAGCGAATACTCCTGGTCGTGCTGCACCGCGTGCGGGCGGGGGCCGACGAGGGACATGTCGCCGGCCAGCACGTTGAAGATCTGCGGCAGCTCGTCCAGGCTGGTGCGGCGCAAAAAGGCGCCCACGCGGGTAATGCGCGGGTCGCCCCGCGTGGCCTGCACCACCCTGTCCTTCTCTTCTTCGTGCACATACATGCTGCGGAATTTCCAGATGCGAAACGCCCTGCCGTTCCAGCCCATGCGCGACTGGCGAAAGAACACCGGCCCCGGGCTGTCGAGCTTGACCGCCAGCGCCACGGCCAGCAGCACCGGCGCGATCGAGAGCAGGATGAGCGAAGCGAGCACACGGTCTTCCACCGTCTTCCACATCAGGCGCGTGCCGGTCAGCGGGGTCTCGGACAGCGTGAGCACCGGCACGCCGGCGATCTCGCGCACGCTGTGGTTGATCAGGCGCAGCGAGAAAATGTCGGGCACCCAATGCACGGCCACGTGCAGATCCAGCAGTTGGAAGTACAGCGCCTCGATGACGTCCGAGGCGTTGAGCGGGATCGCAAAGTAGACGGTACGGATCTGGTGCTGCTCGATCAGTGCGGGCAGGTCGTGCAGCGAGCCCAGAACCGGTGGCAGGCCCTTGCCGCCCTCCTCGTCCGACGGCTGCGGATGGTCTGCGGGCAGCGTGACGCAGCCGACGACGCGCTCGGCCAGCCAGGGGTTGTTGTTGATTTTCTGGTTCAGGTAGGACGCCAGGCGCCCGGTGCCGACGATGATGACGCTGTCGGACTGCACCGCGTGGCTGACGAAGTACTGCTGCGCCAGGCGCACGACCAGGTGCAGCAACAGCTGCGCCGCATAGCCCAACACGTACAGCTGCGCGATCAGCACGCGCGAGAACACGTCGCTTTGCTTGGTGAGAAACCCCAGCGTGATCAGCAGTGCAAAAGCCACGGTCCAGGCCTGCAGCAGCCTGAGCGCCTTGCGCGTGAAGTTGGCGTTGCTGCGGTAGATGGCCAGTTGGTCATACACCAGGCCGAGGATGGTCATCAACAGCACGACCATGGCGGTGTAGGGGCCGGTGAGCACGCCGATGTGAAACTGGATCAGTCCATAGGCAATGCCCAGGATGGCCACGCCGTCCAGCATGGGCTGCAGCACGTTGCTGATGTTGCTGCGCCGTTGCAGCAGCGCCCGGTGCGAGCGCCGTGAGCGGTGGTCGCCGACGCTGTTCATGGCAGGCGGCGCCCGCATCCGCGGCAAGGCGGCCACGGTTCATCGAACATATTGGTCTGGTGCATGCGGCTGGACGGCATGGTGCGCAACTGGCAAAACGCGCCAGCACACCAGCCCCTCCCTTTTTGTGTTATGGAAAACCCCGAAAGACAGGCAGGTATTTCCCCGTCCGTGAACCGCGGATTCTAGCCACGCCGGCTTGCGACGGCCATACGGCGCAAACGTCAAACAACGTAATTGCCTGATACGCCTGCAGCCCGGGCTTTGCCCGGCAAACGGTGCGCGTTAGGGCCTGTTAACGCTATTTTTGGCGGTGCGAACATACTCAAAACGGCGTCAATCGAGACGTGCGACGCAGCCCAGACTGGGTGTCTGGGCAAGGAGCGCAACGAAGAGTGGCGCCGTTTTGAGTATGTTCCCTTCGGGTTGCGATCAAAAATAGCGTTAACAGGCCCTAATCGGCGCAACCCGTCTTGCCGTCGGTGCGCGGGCGCCACAGGCCCGGGCCCACGCGCCACAGCAGCACGGCGTAGGCGGCGCACCACAGCACGCCGGCAAACGCCACTTGGTGCATGTCCGCGCCCAGCAGCGCCGCGCCCGCGCGCCAGAACGTGGCCAACAGCAGCAGGGCCGCGCCCAGGCCCAGCCAGGGGCCGGTGTCGCTTGCCAGGCCGACGTGGGCGCGCCCGGCAATCGAGCAGACGACGAAGATGGCCAGCCCCATTGCGCCCATGGCCAGCAGGTGGTGGCCGGCAATGCTGCCGCCGGGCAGCAAGTCCAGCTGCGACAGGCCCAGCGCCACATAGCCCAGCGCCATGCACCAATACATGGCATAGAGCATCAGCGGAAAGCGCCTGCGCCACAGCGGCGCGCCCACATGCCAGTCGCCCAGCAGGTTGAGCACCGCGGCGCCAGCGGCCAGCGCCAGCCAGCCACACAGGTGCGTGCCCTGCTGCGCCCACTCGGCCGCGGTGTACAGGCCAATGGCGAACGACGCCAGATGGCGCCGCGGCGGACGCGCCAGGTAGGCGTCGGCACCGGGGGCGAGGTCTTCGATGGCGCGGTTGACCACGCGCATCGAAATGCGGCTGGCGGCGACGACGATGAGCAGCATCAGCACGCCCAGCGTGGCGTAGAGCCAGCGCAGTCCGGCCTGCCCGCGCAGCGCATCGACGTAAAAGCCCGCAGCCGTGCCCGCCAGCGCCAGGACGAGCCAGCCAAACGCCGCGTGGCGCCGCCCGTCGGGTGAGCGCAGCGCGGGCAGCAGTTCGCCGAGCAGCAGCAGCGCAAAACCGACCTGCCCGATGGCGGCCAGCCACAGCGCCGGCAGGCCCAGCAGGCCCGACAGCCAGAACCCCAGGCGCGCGGCCAGCCACAACAGCGCCAGCTGGCGCAGCCGCGCGCGCGAGGCGCTGGGCAGGCCGGTGAACTCGGGCAGCGCGGTGAGCGCAAAACCGGCCACCGCCGCCATGGCAAAGCCAAAGACCAGCTCGTGCACATGCCAGACCAGCGCGCCGCCGGCCACCAGCGGCGCAGGCATGCCGGCGGCCAGCACCAGGCTCCACCAGGCCAGCAGCCCGATGGCCGAGCCCATGGCCAGCAGCAGAAACGGGCGCAGGCCGCACATCCACAGCGGGTGGCTGCTGCGCAGGAAGTTCCAGGAGGCGGTCGTCCCGCCAGTCATCTCGCTCGTCATGGCTCGCCGATCTGCATCACGGGGTGGCTGCCGGCCTGCGCTTCGTCGGGCACGGTGATGCGCCAGCGGCCCAGGGCCGGGGCATCCGCTGCCGCCAGCGCCGGCAGGTCGAAGGCCGCGCGCACGTCGGGGTGCTGCTGCAGCTCGGCGGCGCACTGGTGCACCAGCGTGTCGCCGCGCCCAAGCGCCGCGCCGGGCGGCTGGTAGTGCGCGACGATGCGCCCGGGCGCGGGGCGCATGACCAGCACGTCGTCGGCCAGGCGCACCGCCTCCATCAGGTCGTGCGTGATGAGCAGCACCGCCATGCCGGTGCGCGCCTGCTGCTCCAGCAGCAGCTGGTGCAGCTGGTAGCGCAGGCCCACGTCCAGCGCCGAGAAAGGCTCGTCCATCAGCAGCAGCGCGGGCGAGAGCACCAGCGCACGCGCCAGTGCGGCGCGGCTTTGCATGCCGCCCGACAGCTCGGCCGGAAACTGCAAGAGCGACGCCTCGGTCAGGCCCAGCGCCAGCGCCATGTCCTGGGCAGCGCGGTGGCGCTGCGCGCGCAGCATGCCGCGGGCCTTCAGGCCCAGCGCGATGTTGTCGCGCGTGTTCATCCACGGCAGCAGGCGCGGCTGCTGGAACATGACGGCCGTGGGGGCGAACGGCTGGGCTATGCGCCCGTGCTGCACGTCCAGCAAACCAGCGCACAGGTGCAGCAGCGTGGTCTTGCCGCAGCCCGACGGCCCGACCAGCGCGACGGTGCGCCCGGCGGGTACGGCAAGCGTGATGCCTTCGAGCACCGTGGTGGCGCCATAGGCGTGGTCGAGCTGGTGCACCAGCAGCTGTCGTGCCGTCATGCGCCCGCCTCGCGCCAGCGCTCGAGCTCGCGCTTGATCGGCTCCATCAGCCCGTATTCGAGCAGCAGCAGGCTGGCGACGACCAGGCCGATCCAGGCCAGCGACGCGCCCATGTCCAGGTGCGAGCGCGCCACCGCCAGCGCCGCGCCCACGCCATCGCTGGTGGCCAGCAGCTCGGCCATCACGGCCACTTTCCAGGACGAGCCCAGCGCGGTGATCCAGGCCGGAAACAGGTAGGCCGCGACGTGCGGCAGATACAGGTCGAACACGCGCATGCGCCACGGCAGGTGATAGGCACGCGCCATGTCCTTGAGGTGCAGATCCAGCGTTCGCGTGCCCTGCAGCGCGCCGATGAAGACGATGGGCAGGCAGGCGACGAAGACGGTGAACACGGGCGTGCCGTCGCCCATGCCGAACCACAGCATGGCCAGCACCAGCCAGGCGATCGGCGGCATGCCCAGCAGCAGCGTGACCCAGGGGCGCGACACCATGGCCGCCGTCATCGACAGCCCCGCCAGCATGCCGGCGCTGCTGCCCACGGCCACGGCCAGCAGCAGGCCCAGCAGCGCGCGGCGGGCGGTGGTGAGCAGCTCGGGCCAGGCCGCGCCCGAAGCCACGAGGCTTTTGAGCGTGGCAAAGGTGGAGAGCGGGTCGGGCAGGATCAGCGGCCCGTAGTAGCCCGCGCCCAGCTCCCACAACGCAACGAACAGCAGCAGGCTGGCGGCCGCGCCCCAGCCGCTCCACAGATAGGCCGGCAGGCCGCGCAGCAATTGCCAGACGACGCCCATCGGTCAGGCGCCGAAGAAACCGTCGTCCGGCAGCTTGCCGCCGAGCAGCGACGGGTCGCGCGCCAGCAACTGCTCGAAGAAAAAGCCGATCTCGGCGCGCGCGTCGCGGGCGCTGACCGCATCGAGCTGGCTGGTGGCGATCGCGTCGGCCACCGCCTCGGGCATCAGCAGGTCTATGTGCTTGGCCACCAGCTTGCCGCATTCCAGCGGATTGGCCTTGCACCAGTCGACCGACGCGGCATAGGCCTGGGCAAACGCTGCCAGCACCTCGGGCTGCTGGCGCACGCTGCCCACGGCCGCCATGCCGGCCTGCGGAATGCGCGGCTTGCGCTCGAACAGCCGGCCCCATTCCTGCTGGAAGTCCAGGCCGCGGTGCAGTTCGGGGGCAATCACGCTGATCGGAAACGACTGGGTCTTGCGCAGCGCCATGGACACCGCGGGCTCTGCCAGCAGCGCGTGGTGCACGCGCCGCGTGATGAGCAGCTGCATTGCCTCCATGGCCGAGGGCATGTAGCGGATCTTGAAGTCGCGCCGCAGGTCCAGCCCCTGCTTGGCCGCCAGCAGCTGCAGCATGATGTCGGGCATGTCGCCGCGAAACGGTACGGCGATCTCCTCGCCGCGGTAGTCGGCCAGCGTCTTGCGCTCGCCGTCGCGCGTGACGATCCACAGCGCGCCCCAGGTGGAGATATTGATCAGCGTGACCGGCGCGCCACGGTTGTACAGATTGGCAGCGACGTTGCTGGGCGTGGCGAGGAACTGCGCCTTGCCGCCAATGACCATGGCGCGCAGCTGGTCGGGGTCGCGCCAGCTGATGAACTCGGTCTTGCCCGCCACGGCCTTGAGCGCGCCGGTCTCGGCCATGTGGATCAGCGGCGCCGAAACAATGGCCGGCGGCCCAGCCAGCGTGATGGCTGGCAGCGCCGCGGCGCGCACGCGCGGCAGCTGCACGCCCAGCGCCAGCGCGCCGGCGGCCTGCAGCCAGTGGCGGCGGCCGCGCGCAAGAGCGCTCGAAACAGGGGTCGTCAAGGTGCGCATGGGCTCATCCTTCCGGCCCCGGTGCGCGCCGTGCGCGCGCCGGGGCGTAAACATGCATTTGAAATGCCAATTATCACGCGCCTGGAACCTGTTCAAGTCTTTCGTGGGGACGAATTGCAGGTCGGCGGTGCATCGATCGCGGCGGGGCGCCACTCCCACGGACACAGGCGCGCCTGCAATGGCGATTGAATAAACACCCGTGGGAGCGGCGCCTTCGCCGCGATACCAGCCCGAGACGGAGCTACGCAAAACCTGCCGCGCTCCGCGCTCAGAAACGGTAGTCCACCCCCACCGACGCACTGCGCCCCAACCCCGGCAGATAGCCCGGCTGCGCCGCGGTGGCCTGGTTGCGGATGGCAAAGGTGCTGGCGTAGCGGCGATCGGTCAGGTTGTCGGCCTGCAGCCAGGCGCGCCACTGGCCCTGGCTCCACTGCAGCGCAAAGCCCAGCAGTGCGTAGCCGTTCTGCGTCGCGCCGGGCGTATTGGCGTGGTCGATGGGGTTGGAGCCCGGCTGGTAGCGCACATTGGGGCCCACGCGCCACACGCCCGAGGGCGTGGCCACGCGCCACAGCAGCTCGGCGTTGATCAGGTTGCGCGGCACGCCGGCAATGCGGTTGCCGGCGTAGACGCCGCGCTTGAAGCGAAAGTCGCTGTACGTCCAGGAGCCGCGCCAGTCCAGCGCGCCCAGCGGCAGCGCAAACGTGCCCGACAACCCGGCCTCGATGCCCTGGTGGCGCGTGCCGCCGGCGTAGTTGGTCGTGCCCAGCGCCAGGCCGCTGGCGTCGGTCACGCTCATCAGCTCGTCGGCCAGATGGCTGCGGTAGACCGCGACCTGCCAGGCGGTCGCGCGCTCGCCCTCGCCCAGCCGGCCCTGGCCGCCGACCTCCAGCGTGGTGGCGCGCTGCAGCTTCAGGCGCGCCAGCGCGCTTTGCGTCGCGTTCGGGTTGTTGGGCGCGGCCGCGGCGGTGACGATCTCCCAGTAGCTGGGCGCCTCCTGGCTGCGGCTGAGATTGGCCCACAGGCGGGTGCGCGGCGTCACGTCCCAGTTCAGCCCCACGCGGGGCGTGGCACAAGTCCAGCGCTGATCCAGCCGGCCCGCATCCAGCCGGCTGGCGGCATTGCGCTCCTGGCGGCTCCAGCCCAGCTGGCCAACAAGACTCAGGCCCTGGGCCAGCCGCCAGTCGGCGCCCAGCTGGCCCTGCAGGTTCTCGGCGCGCAGGTCGTAGGCGGCAAAGCGCTGCAGCTCGGCGCCGTTGGCCGAACTGATGGCGTTGAAGCGCCTGTCCATGTTGCTGCGCGACCAGGCCAGCGCGCCGTGCCAGCGCAGCTGCTCGCTGCTGCGCCCGTCGACACGCCACTGCGCGCCCAGCGTGCGGCTGTCGGTGCGCGTGCCGACCGTCGGATCCTTGAACCAGTCGTCGGTGTTCTGCCAGTACAGGCCCAGCTCCTGACGCAGGTCGTCCGCGCCCCAGCGGGTGCGGTTGGCCAGGCGCAGCTGGCTCGCCTCGCGCCGCGGGTCGCGCCGGTAGACGTTGAGCAGGCTGTCCTGCGGGCTGCTGCCGTCGCCCATCACGCTCTGTGGGTCGCTGCCCACGCGGTTCTTGGGCACGACGTGCGGGATCTCGAACTCCAGGTCGGTCCACGACAGATAGCTGCGGTTCTCCACCCCGCCCAGGCCCTGGAAGCCCACGTTGGCGTGCAGCGCGTCGCGCCTGGAGGCGCTGTGGTGGCGCCAGCCGTCGAAGCGGTCGCTGCTGACGCTGATGCGCCCGTCCCACTGCGTTCCCTCCAGCCCCAGCGCGCCCTGCAGCGCACGCCGGCCAAAGCTGCCCGCCTCGGCGCGCACCATGCCGCGGCCATCGGCACCGGTGAGCGACTGGAAGTCCAGCTCGCCGCCCAGCGTGATGGCGCTGGGCGTGAGCGTGTTGGCGCCGCGGCGCACGCTGATGAGCGCGGCATTGCGTGGCTCCAGCGTGCCGATGATGAAGGAGCCGTCGGCCTCGTTGAGCGGCAGGCCGTCCTGCAGCAGCACGACGCCGCGGTTGACCGGGTTGCTCTGGATGCCCGAGCCGCGTATCGACAGCCGGGGCTGGTCGGTCGCGCCAAAAAAGTCCTGCAGCACGATGCCGGGCTGGTAGTCCAGCGCGTCGCGCAGCGTGGCCAGGCGCGCCTGCTGCTGCGGCTGTACCAGGTTGGAGGCGCCGGGCACGGCGTCCAGCCGCAGCTGCTCGGCAGCGACTGACGGGCGCAGCGGCGCGGCCTCCTGCCCGGCCGCCGCGGCCTCGGTGGCGCGCACCGTCATGGCCGGCAGCTGGCCCTGGGCCGCGCGGCTGCCCTCTTCAGCCTGTGCCTGGGCAGCAGCCGCTGCGGCGGCAAGCAGGCCGGCGGCCACGGTGCGCGAGAGGCGCGGACACCGCGCGGGTGCCAGCGCCGACGGGGAAAGCCCGGCCAGGGCGGATCGGGAATCGGGGAGAGAATTCATTTCAAAGTAAATGATAATGATTTGCATCCATATTATTGCATTTGCTTGCCACTGCTTTTGATGCAGCGCAAGCCATACTGAGAACAGGTCTTCGCGATAATCGATCCCGACCATGCGCCGCCTTCTGCACTATCCCCGCCATGTCGCCCGCCTGCTGCTGGCGTGCTTTGTGCTGGCGCTGGGCGTGGCGACGGCCGCGCCAATGCTGCGCATGCCACAGTTGCAGCGGCTGTGCAGCGCGTCCAGCGAGGCGCTTTGGGTCGTCGTCGACGACGGCAGCAGCAGCACCGCCGCGGGCCACACGCTGGAATGCCCGTTGTGCCTGCCCACGCTGCTGGCGCCGCCCTCTGCGCGGCACTGGAGCCCGCCCGCGCTGCCGGCGCTGGCCGTGGTGCGGGCGCCGCAGGCGCAGCACCACCGCGCGCCCGTGAGCCGCGCGCCGTTTCCCCCGCGCGCACCGCCGGCACTGGGCGTCACGTAGTCGGACGCGCTACTGGGAGCCTGTCCCGGACCGCAGTCCGGGGTGACGTTCTTTCGCCGGGATGACGGTGGACTCTTTCTGCCGAATGACCACCCGTTCTTCATGGCCGGGTGGCCGCGCCGCAGATCCGGCCCCCTTCTTTCTCTTTATTGCGGCCTGCCGGCACGCATGCCCAGGCAGGCCACTCCCCTGTTTCAAGGATGACCCTATGACCAAGATTTCCCTGCCCCTCGCCCTCGCTGCGGCCCTGTTCACCGGCGCGGGCGCATTTGCCCAGGCGCAGGCGCCCGTCCAGGTACACGACGCCTGGGTGCGCGCCTCCGTGCCCCAGCAAAAGGCCACCGGTGCCTTCATGGAGCTGACGGCCAGCCAGGACACGCGCCTGGTGGGCGCCAGCAGCCCGATTGCCGGCGTGACCGAGGTGCACGAGATGAAGATGGAGGGCGACGTGATGAAGATGCGCGCCGTCCCCGGCATCGACCTGCCCGCGGGCCAGAGCGTCGCGCTCAAGCCCGGCGGCTATCACCTGATGATGATGGACCTGCGCGAGGCCGCAGTCGCCGGCACCAGCGTGCCGCTGACGCTGGTGTTCGAGGGACGGGACGGCCAGCGCCAGACGCTGGAGATCCAGGCCGGCGTGCGCGCGCTGGGCGGCGCCGCTGCAGCTGCGGGCCACGGCCACGGCATGAAGCACTGACCGCGCCTTGGCAGCGCCCGCACCCTGGCGCGGACGCTGCCCAAGGCGCGGCGCGCGGTTTCCGGCACGCTGCCCGATAATCCACGGTTTCGCCCTGGAATACCGCATGCCCACCGAAACCACCCACCAATGGCGCGGCCCGCTGTGGGCCATCGCCATCCTGCTCGCACTGCTGGGCATGGTGGGGCCGTTCTCGATCGACACCTATCTGCCTGCGTTCCCGGCGATTGCCGGCGCGCTGCAGGCCACGCCGCTGCAGATGCAGCAGACGCTGTCGGCCTATCTGTTCGCATTCGCGTTCATGACGCTGTTCCACGGCTCGCTGTCCGACAGCCTGGGGCGGCGCCCCGTCGTGCTGTGGGGGCTGGCGCTGTTTGCGCTATCGTCGGCCGGCTGCGCGCTGTCGCAAAGCATTGGCCAGCTGGTGTTCTTTCGTGCGCTGCAGGGGTTGACCGCGGGCGCGGGCATCGTGGTCTCGCGCGCGGTGATCCGCGACCTGTTTCCACCCACGCAGGCGCAGCGCGTGATGGCCCAGGTGACGATCTTCTTCGGCATCGCGCCGGCGGTGGCGCCCATCGTCGGCGGCTGGCTGTCGGTGCACCTGAACTGGCACAGCGTGTTCTGGTTTCTCACGCTGGTGGGCGCGCTGCTGTGGCTGGCCATCTGGCGCCTGTTGCCCGAGACGCTGCCAGCCGCCAGCCGCCAGCCGATTGCGCTGGTGCCGCTGATGCGCGGCTACGGCCAGCTCCTGACCAGCCCGCGCTTCGTGCTGCTGGCGCTGGCCAGCGGCGTGCCGTTCAACGGCATGTTTCTGTACGTGCTGGCCGCGCCCGCCTTTCTGGGCGAGCACCTGGGCCTGGGGCCGACGCAGTTCTACTGGTTCTTCATGCTCAACATCTCGGGCATCATGGCCGGCGCCTGGGTCAGCGGGCGGCTGGCCGGGCGCCTGCCGCCCAAGCGCCAGATTCGCCACGGCTTCGTCATCATGCTGGCCGTGGGGCTGGTCAACCTGGCGGCCAACCTGCTGTTCACGGCCCACGCGTCCTGGGCCATGCTGCCGATCGCGGTCTTCTCGTTCGGCTGGGCGTTGATGGTGCCGGTGGTCACGCTGCTGGTACTGGATCTGTACCCGGCGCGCCGCGGCATGGCGTCGTCGCTGCAGGCCTTCGTCGGCTCCAGCGCCAACGGCCTGGTCGCGGGCGTCGTGGCGCCGCTGGTCATGCACTCGACCGTGCTGCTGGCGCTGGCGTCGCTCTTGATGATGTGCGTGGGCCTGGCGTCCTGGATCTACCTGCACCACCATTGGCCCGAGATCGGGCGCAAGACCATGTGACGAAGGCTTTGCGCGCCGGACGAGGGCTCATTCCATTTTTCAATCAATCGGGTACGCGAAGGCGCAGCGCAGACAGTGCTGTAGCACGGCAAGCGAAGCCGACAAAGTAACCGTTTGATTTGGAAATGGAATCAGCGCTCGGAGCGCCGCTCGTGCCCCAGTGCGGCGTAGTAGCGGGTTTTTTGCGCATACATGGACTGGTCGGCGCGGTGCACCACGGCCTCAAGCGCGTCACCCTCGCGCGCCACGGCCATGCCCATCGACACGCTCAGCGCCTGGCCTGGGTAGAACTGGTTGTTCATCTCCTGCAGCGCGGTGATGCGCTCGACCATGATCCACGCGCCCTGCTCGTCGGTGGCCGGCAGCAGCATGCAGAACTCGTCACCGCCGATGCGCGCCACGCAGGAAGTGCTGTCGGCCGCCTTGGCCAGCACCTCGGCGCAGCGGCGCAGCATGGCGTCGCCGGCGCCGTGGCCGCGCTCGTCGTTGGTGGCCTTCAGGCCGTTCAGGTCGATCACCACCACCCCCACGGGCCAGGGGCCTTTGCGCGCCAGGCGGCTGAGCTCCTCCATGTAGTAGGCGCGGTTGCGCAGGCCGGTCAGCACGTCGTGCTTGCCCAGGTATTCCAGGTAGGCCTCGGCCTTTTTGCGCGCGCTGATGTCGACCAGCGACACCAGCACCATGGCCCAGTCGTCCAGGCAGGCCTGCATGACCGAGAACTGCATGTGGATGTGCAGCGGCTCGCCGGCCAGGTTGTAGTTGATCACCTCGCGCTGCTGGTTCAGGCGTCCTTCCCACAGGTCGATCAGCTGCTCGGCAAAGGTGTCGAGCATCTCGGCGCGAAAAATCTGGTCGACGCCGGCCAGCAGCTGCGCCTTGTCGCTTGCGCCAAACAGTGCCAGCGTCGCCTGGTTGACGTCGATCACGCGGATCTCGCGCGCACAGCGCCCGACGAACTCGGGGTGTACCTTCAGAAAGGTCTTGAAGTCGACGATGCCCTGCGCGCGGATGTCGTCCAGCAGCGGCTTGACGGCGCTGAAGTCCTCGACCCACAGCGACACCGGCGAGTGCGCGAAGATGTCGCGCGCATAACGCTCGCTGGTCTGCAGCTGGCGCTGCGCTGATTCCAGCGCGGTGATGTCCTGCAGCGACACGAGCACGCGGCTCCAGCTGTCCTCATGGCCGGGCAGGATGCGCGCGCTGATCTGCACGTCCAGGCGCCGGCCATCGAGCGTGTAGTTGACGCTGCGGCTGGCGTAGCCGCCCACGCCCTCCCACAGCTGCAGCATTTCCTGCTGCGCATGGTTGTGCATGTCGTCGCGCAGCACGCGGTTGAGCGAGGCGATCAGCGTGGCCTGGTCGGGCGCTGCAAACAGCGTCAGCGTGCGCTGGTTGACCTCGATGATGCGAATGCTGGCGCCGTACTGCACGACGCACTCGGGGTGTGCGCAGGTGCGCCGCCAGGTCGGTGACGCCCTGCTCGCGCCAGCGCTCGAACAGCTGGCGCACCGCGCTGTAGTCTTCCAGCCACAGCGACACCGGCGCCAGGTCGAACATGTGGGCGTAGTCAGCCTGGGCGGCCCGTGTTTCGCTGCGCTCCATCGTTTGTCCTCAACCCTAAAAGCAGTTGGATCGCAGTGTAGCGGCGCCGATACGAAAAAAAACCAGCCCGGCGCTGGCGCGGGCTGGTTGGTTTTTTCATGCGCCGCAGCGCGCATGTATCAACGCGGCTGGCGCGGTGCGCGCGCGCGCGCTTCGTAGGGGCGGCGGTCGCTCTCGCCGCGCCGTGCACCGGCGGGTGCCGGGCGCCCGGCACCGCCGGCCCAGGCGGAGCGCGGTGCGTCGCCGCCAAAACGGCGCTCACCACTGTCGCCGCGCGGGCCGCGGGCGTCGCGTGGGTGGTCGTGGCGGTACTCCTGGCGCGTTTCCTGGCGCGTTTCCTGGCGCTGGACACCGGCCCAGCCGCCGTGCTCGGGGCGCTGCGCCGCGTAGCCGGCGCCGGCCGGACGGTCAAAGCGGCGCTCAGGGCGAGCTCCGGCAAAGCGCTCGTCGCGGCGCTCGCCATAGGGCGCGCCGTGCGACGGCGCACGTTCGCCGCCGCGGCCGCCGCCTTGCGGGCCAAAGCCGGCACTGCGGTCGCTACGCCAGCCGCGCTGCTCGCGCGGCTCACCCTGGTCGAAGCGGCGGCGCTCGCCACCAAAGCGCTCGCCCGGGCCGCCGCGTCCGCCAAAGGAGTCGCGCCCGCCGCGGCCGCGCCCGTCAAAGCCCTGTCGGCGCGGGGAGCGCTGCTCGAAGCGCTGCGTGGGCTCCAGCCCTTCGACGACGGCTGCGGCCAGTGCCTGGTGCGTATAGCCTTCGATGTCGAAGATCTTGCGGCGGTCGCGGAACTCGGCAAAGGTGATGGCCAGGCCGTCGCGCCCGGCTCGGCCGGTGCGGCCGATGCGGTGGGTGTAGTCCTCGGCCTTCATCGGCAGGCCGTAGTTGAAGACGTGGGTGATGGTGGGCACGTCGATGCCGCGCGCCGCCACGTCGGTGGCCACGAGAAACTTCACCTGGCCCTTGCGCAGCGCCATCAGGCGGCGGTTGCGCAGGCCCTGGCTGAGCGCGCCGTGCAACGCGACCGCGGCAAAACCGGCCTGCTGCAGATCCTGCGCCAGGCCGTCGCACTCGATCTGGGTGCTGGCAAAGACGATGGCCTGGTCGATGCTGGAGTCGCGCAGCCAATGATCCAGCAGCTTCCTCTTGTGGTCGGCGTTGTCGGCCCAGTACAGGCTCTGGCGGATGTTGGCGTGCTTTTCCTGCGGGCTGTCGACCTGCACCTTCTTGACGTTGGCGCCGCCCTCATTCATCACGCGCATGGCCAGCTGCTGGATGCGCGGCGCGAACGTGGCCGAGAACATCATGGTCTGGCGGCGCTGCGCGGTCAGCTGGTTGACTTCGGCCAGGTCGTCGGCAAAGCCCAGGTCGAGCATGCGGTCGGCCTCGTCGACGACGAGGAACTGCACCTCGTCGAGCTTGATCTGCAGCGAGCGCTGCAGATCAAGCAGGCGCCCGGGCGTGGCGACGACCAGGTCGGCGTTCTGCAGCTTGGCGATCTGCATTTGGTAGGGCATGCCGCCCACCACGTTGGCGATGCGCAGGCCCTTGCAGTGCTTGACCAGGTCGATGGCGTCGTGCGCCACCTGCTGCGCCAGTTCGCGCGTGGGGCACAGCACCAGCGCGCCGGGCACGGCAGCCTTGAAGTTGCGCGGGTGCAGCGGGTTCTTGCGCTTGGAGCGCTTCGGGGGCGCCTCGCCGCGCTCGGCGGCCTGGGCTGCGGCCGCCTCGTATTCGGCGCGCTCGCGCTCGGCCTGGGCCGCGCGCTGCTGCAGGATGGTGTGCAGCACCGGCAGCAGAAAGGCCGCGGTCTTGCCGCTGCCGGTCTGGCTGGAGACCATCAGGTCGCTGCCGCGGCCCTGCGCGTCGTCGGTGCCCAGCGCCAGCCCGATGGCGCGCTGTTGCACCTCGGTCGGCTGGGTGAAGCCCAGGTCGGCCACGGCCTGCAGCAGCTCGGGCGCCAGGCCCAGTGCGGCAAAACCGTTGGGGGTTGCAGCCTCGACGGCCATGGGGGAAGAAGCAGGCACGCTGTCGCCCTGCTCGTATGCAATTTCTGTCGTCATGGAAAAATTCACCCGCCGGGAAGGTGGGTGTCTCACATCAGTGGTTCATGAAATACATCAACCATCTGACGGAAGCAGGCGCCAGCGCGAAAAGCTGGGCCGGAGGGTTTTTTTGCAGCAAGGCGAATCGATGATTCGCCACTTGCACCCGGCGTAAGAAGGGAGATGTAACAAACTTGCGCAGTGTTGTTTTGCGCAAGCCGGCGATTATCGCACGTTAAGGGTTTTCACGCAACAAGTGCTGTGTTCAGCAGCTGCGGTCAGGGCAGCTCGCGCGCGACGACGTCGGTCACGTCGGCGTGCGTGCGCGCGCCCTGCCCGGGTGGCTTGGGCGCAGTCCAGCGCGCGGTGCTGCGGTAGACCGTGCTCCAGCCATCGCGCGGATTCATGCGCATGACCCAGGGCGTGACGGGCTTGCCCGTCATACGCGCCCACAGTGCGCGCAGCCCCCAGACGGCGGCAAGAATTGCCACCGCCGCCAGCAGGCTGAAGAAAAAGACCAAGCCCATCGCGAACGCGACGATGCGCAGTGTCCAGCGAATGGTGCTTGCCAGGATGTCGTTCAAACCGTTCTCCTCGGGGTCGTCGGCACGGGGCGCTGAAAGTGGGGCCCCGTGCATGGTTTGCATGGTAAATCAGTCGATGGTGCGGGCATCGCCAAAGAGGAATACCCCCGGCTGCTGTACCGGATCGACGTCAAGCGGAATGACGCTCTTGGGCGGGTAGCGCCCCTGCAGCAGCAGCTTGGACAGCGGGTTCTCGATGCGCTGCTGGATGGCGCGCTTGAGTGGCCGCGCGCCGAACACCGGGTCGAACCCGACCTTGGCCAGCTCCGCCATCGCCGCGGGCGAGACGTCCAGGTGCAGCTCCAGCTTGTCCAGGCGCGACTGCAGCTGGCGCAGCTGGATGCGGGCGATCGCCTCGATGTGGCGCGCGTCCAGGCCGTGGAATACCACGGTCTCGTCGATGCGGTTGAGAAACTCCGGGCGGAAGCTTTGCTTGAGCTCGCCCCAGACCGCGTCCTTGATGTCCTGCGCGTCCTGGCCGACCATGCTCTGGATGAGCATGGAGCCGATGTTGCTGGTCATCACGATCACGGTGTTCTTGAAGTCCACGGTGCGGCCCTGGCCGTCGGTCAGGCGGCCGTCGTCGAGCACCTGCAGCAGCACGTTGAACACGTCGGGGTGGGCTTTTTCCACCTCGTCGAGCAGCAGCACGCTGTAGGGCTTGCGCCGCACCGCCTCGGTCAGGTAGCCGCCCTCCTCGTAGCCCACGTAGCCCGGCGGCGCGCCGATCAGGCGTGCAACGCTGTGCTTTTCCATGAACTCGCTCATGTCGATGCGCACCAGGTGGTCTTCGCTGTCGAACAGAAACCCCGCCAGCGCCTTGCACAGCTCGGTCTTGCCCACGCCGGTGGGGCCAAGGAACAGGAAGGAGCCCAGTGGCCGGTTGGGGTCGGACAGGCCCGAGCGCGAGCGGCGAATCGCATCGGCCACCGCGTTCACCGCCTCGTCCTGGCCGACGACGCGCTCGTGCAGCTTGTCCTCCATCTGCAGCAGCTTGTCTTTTTCGCCCTGCATCATCTTGGCGACCGGGATGCCGGTGGCGCGGCTGACCACCTCGGCGATCTCCTCGGCGCCCACGTGGGTGCGCAGCAACTGGTGCTTGGGCGCGCCGCCGCCGGCCTCGCTGTCCTGCGCCTCTTTCAGGCGCTTCTCCAGCTCGGGCAGCTTGCCGTACTGCAGCTCGGCGACCTTGTTGTAGTCGCCCTTGCGCTTCAGGTCGTCCATCTGGATGCGGATCGCGTCGATGTCCTTCCTGATCTGCTCGCTGCCCTGGGCGCTGGCCTTCTCGGCCTTCCATATCTCTTCCAGGTCGGCGTACTCGCGCTCGGCGGCCGTCAGCTCTTCCTCGATCAGCTGCAGGCGTTTCTGCGAGGCCTCGTCGGTCTCCTTCTTCATCGCCTCGCGCTCGATCTTGAGCTGGATCATGCGGCGTTCGAGCTTGTCCAACGCCTCGGGCTTGGAGTCGATCTCGATCTTGATCTTGGCCGCCGCCTCGTCGATCAGGTCGATGGCCTTGTCGGGCAGGAAACGGTCGGTGATGTAGCGGTGGCTCAGCTCGGCCGCGGCAACGATGGCCGGGTCGGTGATGTCCACACCGTGGTGTGCCTCGTAGCGCACCTGCAGGCCGCGCAGGATGGCGATGGTGTCCTCAACCGTCGGCTCGTCGACCAGCACCTTCTGGAAGCGCCGCTCCAGCGCCGCGTCCTTCTCGATGTACTTGCGGTATTCATCCAGCGTGGTCGCGCCAATGCAGTGCAGTTCGCCGCGCGCAAGGGCCGGTTTGAGCATATTGCCCGCGTCGATCGCACCCTCGGCCTTGCCCGCGCCAACCATGGTGTGCAGCTCGTCGATGAACAAAATGATGCGGCCCTCATCCTGCGCCACTTCCTTGAGCACGGACTTCAGCCGCTCCTCGAACTCGCCGCGGTACTTGGCGCCGGCAAGCAGCCCCGCCATGTCCAGCACCAGCACGCGCTTACCCTTGAGGCTCTCGGGCACCTCGCCTGCAATGATGCGTTGGGCCAGCCCTTCGACGATGGCCGTCTTGCCCACGCCGGGCTCGCCAATCAGCACCGGATTGTTCTTGGAACGCCGCTGCAGCACCTGGATGGTGCGGCGAATCTCGTCGTCGCGGCCGATCACCGGGTCGAGCTTGCCGATGCGGGCGCGCTCGGTCAGATCCATCGTGTATTTCTTGAGCGCCTCGCGCTGGCCCTCGGCCTCGGCGTTGTCCACGCTCTGACCGCCGCGCACCGCCTCGATGGCCGCCTCCAGGCTCTTGCGCGACAGGCCGTTGTCCCTGGCGATCTGCGCAGCCTCGCCCTTGCTGTCGACCAGCGCCAGCAAAAACAGCTCGCTGGCGATGAACTGGTCGCCGCGCTGAATGGCTTCCTTCTCGGTGGCCTGCAGCACGCGGCCCAGCTCGGGGCTGGCCTGCACCTGCTCCTGGCCCTGCACCTGGGGCAGGCGCTTGATCGCCGCCTCGGCCGCCTTCGCCAGGCCGGCCGCGCTGGCGCCGGTGCGCTCGACGAGCGCGCGCGGGCCGTCGTCCTGGCGCAGCATGGCCGCCAGCAGGTGCACTGGTTCGATGTAGGCGTTGTCATGGCCCAGCGCGAGCGACTGCGCGTCGGCCAGGGCTTCCTGAAATTTGGTGGTGAGTTTGTCCAGGCGCATGGAGCGTTTCCTTTTTCAACAAACGAAAAACAATTGCTCCCCACATGGCGCCAGCGCGCCGGTTTTCAAGCGCCCCCGATGGGCTTGGCGCCCGGCTGCGCCACTGGCGGGGCGCGATTCTCCAGACGGGGCGCGGCCTGCTCGCCCCGTGCGAGCCACAGCACGGCGCCCCAGCTGGCCAGCGCCATTGCGCCCAGCCAGGCCAGCGGCCAGGCCGCCGCCTGCAGCGGCGCGCCCATCTGGTTGAGCTGCAGCGAGGCCTGGATGCCGGCGGTGCTGGGCGACAGCCAGCGCAGCCACTGCAGCGCCTCGGGGAGCGCCTGTACCGGCCAGGTGAAGCCGCCCAGAAAGGCCAGGGGCAGCGAGGTGAACAGCACCACCTGCATCGCGCGCTCGCGCTCGGCCAGCCACCAACCCAGGAGCGCCGCGCAGCCGGCCACCGCCGGCACGAAGGCCGACAGCAGCACCAGCGCGCCCAGCGGGTTGCCGCCGCGCGGGTAGTCCTGCCAGACGAAGATCCAGCCGAAGTACAGCAGCCCGGCCAGCCAGCCCGGCGCGCACAGCGCCATCAGCCGCGCCAGCCAGGCGCGCGCGCCGTCGCCCGCGCGCCCGTTCTCGCGCAGCGTGCCGACGTGCAGCGCACCGCCCATCAGCAGCGTCTGCTGCAGGATCAGCACCGCCACGGCGGCGACGACGAAGCTGCCGTAGCCTTCGGTCGGGTTGAACAGCGCCACCAACTGCAGCGACAGCGGCGCGCGGCTGGCCCGGGCCTGCAGCGCGCTCTGGCCGCCGGCCTGCAGGCGGCGCAGCTCGATGCCGGCCGACAGCGTGCCCACGGCCTCGGCAAAGCCGTACTGCACCTGCTTGGCGGCGATCGGATAGGCGCCGTTGGCGTACACCGGCACCACCACGTCGGCCGCGCGCAGCACGTCGCGCTTGAAGTCGCGCGGCACGAGGGCGTAGCCCATCACCTCGCCGGCCAAGAGCGCGGCGCGCGCCTGGCCCTCATCGGCGGTGACGAGCTGCACTGCGATGCGCGGGCTGGCGCCGGCAAAGCGCAGCAGTTGGCGCGACAGTGCCGAATCGTCCTGCACCACCACGGCCACCGGCACGCGCTGCGCGACCTCGGTGGCGTAGAACCAGGGGTAGAAGAAGCCGTAGAGCAGCGGCGCGCCAAAGACCAGCAGCGCCACGCCCTTGTCGCGCAAGAGCGCGCGCAGCTCCAGCCGCAGCAGCGTGATGAAAACCATCACCCGCCTCCCATCACCGCGCGCCCCAGCGTTCGGGCCGGCGCAGGCCGCGCGCCAGCCCGGCGCTGGCCAGCCCCAGCAGCGCCAGCGTGGCCAGCAGCAGGCCGGCGACGACGGGCAGCGTCTGCGCCGCCGGCGCGCCCATCTGCCACTGCTGCAGCTGCAACCGCGCGTAGTGGGTGTAGGGCATGGCCAGCGCCCAGCCGCGCGCGCTGCTGTCCATGGCCAGCAGCGGGTAGGCCACGCCGCTGAAGGCGAACGCCGGCGCCGACAGCAGCCCGGCCCCAGACAATGCCATGCGCAGCGACAAGGTGATGCCCGCCAGCGCCGCTCCCGCCGCCAGGCTGACCAGCACCAGCGCCGCCAGCGCCAGCGCCACCCATGCCATGCTTCCGGCCACCGCCCAGCCGCGCAGCTGCGCCAGGTAGAGCTGCGCGGCCACCGCGCCCAGCCACAGCGTGCACGCCGGCAGCGCCAGCTTGCCCACCAACGCGGCAAACACCTGCGGCCCACACGCCCGGGCGCCCAGCCAGTCGCCCAGCGTGCGGTCGCGCAGCTCGCGGCCCACGCCCCAGGCGCCGGCGGTCATCGCCAGGATGTGCACCAACGCCGGCACCAGCGCTGCGGCCAGGAACTGCTCGTAGTTGGTCGAGACATTGAACAGCGACACCAGCTGCGTCTTGACCGGCTCGATGCGCGTGCGCAGTGCCTGCCCGGGCGTGCCGCGCTTGGCCAACGCCTGCATCCGGGCGCCGGCCGACAGCGTGCCGACCACCTGGCGCAGGTCGCGCTGCAGCAGGCTGGACGCGGTGGCCAGTTGGGCGTTGTGCAAAAGCGTGACGTCTGCCGCGCCGCCGCGCTTGAGCGCGCGCGCCATGCCGGCCGGTATGTGCACCACGCCGTACACCGCCATGCGTTCCAGCGCGTCCTGCGCCTGGGCGCGGTTGAGCAGGCTCTGCTGCACCTGCAGGCCGGGCGCGGCGCCGAGCATGCGCACCAGCTGGCGCGACAGCGCCGAATGGTCCTCGTCCCACACCGCGATCGGCAGCCGGTAAGGCTGGCCTGCAGCAAAAATCCAGCACAGCAGCGCCATGGCCAGCCACGGCACCCAGGTCAGCATGGCCAGGTCGAAGGGCCGCGCGCGCAGCAGGCGCCACTCGCGGCGCAGGCTGGCGATGAAGCCCATCACTGCGCCTCGACCAGCACGCTCATTCCCGGGCGCGCGCCTTCGATCGGCACCAAGGGCCGAGCGTGCACCTCGAAGGTGCGCGCATCAAAGCCCTGGCTGCCGCGCGTGGCGCGCCAGGTGGCGAAGTCGGGCAGCACGGCGACGTAATTCACCTCGAAGTCGGCCCGCAGATCGCCCAGCGCCGGCAGGCGCGCGGCAAAGCGGCTGCCCATGGCAAAGCGCTGCAGTTGCTCCTCACGCACGTTGAGCACCACCCACTGGTCCTTTAGATCGACCACCGTGACCACCGCCACGCCCTGAGGCGAGAGCTCGCCCACCTTGGCCAGCACCTTGGCCACCTCGCCGGCCACCGGGCTGCGCAGTGCGGTTTCGGCCTGCGCGGCCTGCACCTCGGCCACCACGCCGGCCACCTGGCGCGCCTGCGCGGCGGCGGCGGCCTGGTCCTCGGCGCGTGCGCCGCTGGCGGCCATGTCGTACTGCGCGCGGGCGGCGTCGGCCTGGGCACTGCTGGCGCGCCAGTTGGTGTGCGCCTCGTCGCGCTTTTGCGCCGCCACCAGCCCTTGATCGAACAGGCTTTGCACGCGCTGGTACGAGGTCTGCGCCAGCTCGGCCGCGGCCTGTGCGCGCTGCCAGGCCAGGCGCGCCATCTGCACCTCCTGCGGGCGCGCGCCGTGGCGGGCCTTGTCGGCCACGGCCTGCGCCGCCGCCTGGGCCGATTCGGCCTGCGCCAGCTTGGCGCGCACCTCGGGGCTATCCATCTCGACGAGCAGGTCGCCGGCCTGGATCTGCTGGCCCTCGGTCACCGCCACGCGTGCGATGCGCGCGCTGATCTTGGGCGCAATGTCGGTCTCGCGCGCCTCCATCTGACCCTGGAAATAGGGCGCCGGCGGCTGCGCCGCGCGCCAGAAGCCCCAGGCAACGAAGGCAAGCGCCACCAGGCCGGCCAGCAACAGAGGCCAGGACAGACGAGGGGAAGCGGCGGGCGTGGTGCTCATGGCGCGGTGATGGTGGTATCGGTGGGAATCAGGATGTCGGCCTGCGCCTGGTAGCGCGCGAAGTCTTCGCTGAGCCCGCAGGCCTGCAGCAGCGCGGCCAGCGCCTGCACGTACTGGTTGGCGGTCTGCGCGCGCTCGGTGCCGATCCTGGCCAGGTTGACCTCGGCCTCGATCAGCTCCAGCGTGGTGGACGTACCCTCGCGCAGGCCCGCCTGGCGCAGCTTGAGCAGCGCCTGCGCCAGGTCTTGCTGCGCCTGCTGGGCCAGGTACTGGCGGCGCGCCTGCTCTACCGCCAGCCAGTGCTTTTCAACCAGCAGCGCAATGTCGCTGCGCGCCTGCTGCTCGGCCAGCTGTGCCTGCTCGACGCTGCGCTGGCTGGCGGCGGCCAGCTGGTCGCGGTCGACGCTGTCCCACAGCGTCCAGCGCGCGGCCACGCCGGCAACCCAGCTGGGCTTGCCCTGGGTGTTGACCTCGCGCAGGCCAAAGCCCAGTAACTGGGGCTTGCGCAGCGCCTCCTGCGCGTCGTGCAAGGCGCCGGCCTGGCTGCGCTTGGCCTGCACCTTGGCCAGGCCCGGGTGGTGTTGCTGCGCCGCATCCTGGAACCGTTGCAACGGCTGCAGCGGCTGGCTGAGCACGAACAGCGGGCTGCTGGCCTGCAGCGGCGCAGTCGCCTTGACCGTGCGCGCCAGCGCGGTGGCCGCCAGTTGTGCCTGGTCCAACGCCTGGCGGGCCTGCTGCTCGGCGTCGGCCAGCGCGGCGCGCGCCTGCAGGCGGTCGAGCTGCGAGGCCACGCCCGCCTCCAGCATCTGCTGCGCGGCGGCGTCATGCTCGCGCACCAGCGCCAGTGCATGCTGGCGCAACTGGGCGGCGCGCCGCGCCAGCTGGGCGCCGAAGTAGCGCTCGACCAGCAGGCTGTGCAAGGCCAGTGCGTCGCTCCGTGCGTCGGCCAGCGCCTCGTCGGTACGCGCCTGCAGGCCGGAGCGCACTGCGTCGGCCGCGCCGCCGACGTACAGCGGCCACAGCAGCGACACGCTGGCCGAGGCGCGGTTGTCGCTGCGCTGCAGGTTGTAGTTGCTGGGCAGCTGCGGTGCACCGCCCAGGCCGCCGCCCAGCGCCGGCGGCAGCAGGCCGATGACTCCATCGAGCGAGTGGCGCGCCGGATCCAGGTCGATGTCGACCTGCGCCTTGTAGCGATAGGCCATGCCGGTCAGCGCCACCGTGGGGCCACCCAGCCCCTGCATGCCCTCGCGGCGCAGGCGCGCGCCCTCGACGGCCCGCTCGCTGGCGGCGAGTTGGTCGGAGCCCTGCTGCAACTGCAGCCAGGCCTGCGAGAAACTCAAGGGCGCGGGGGCGGGTGCGTTGCCCGCCTGCGCCACCGCGGCAAGCAGCCATGCGCCGGCCGCAAACCATGTGGTTCGCCAGAAGCTGCGGCGTGGGCTGGGAGTCGCTGCGTCGTGCATGGTGCGAGGAAGGTGCTGGGGTGCTGGGATGGTGTCGTGGCAGGCGGCGCCGTTTGGGTACGGGCAGGTGCTGCATGTCCGCAGCGCCCAGGCAGCGCTATGGCGCCATCGGATCCAGGCTCAGCCCCCAGCGCGCCAGCGCCGCGTCGTCGCTGACACGGGCATCGACCCAGCGCGCGCCCTCGGGGGTTTGCTCTTTTTTCCAGAACGGCGCCTGGGTCTTGAGGTAGTCCATCAGGAATTCGCAGGCCTGGAAGGCCTCGCCACGGTGCGCGCCGGTGACGGCGACCAGCACGATCTGGTCGAGCGGCTGCAAGGGCCCGACACGGTGGATGACGCGCGCCGCATAAATGCCAAAGCGCCGGTGCGCGTCGGCAACCATGGCCTCGATGGACTTCTCGGTCATGCCGGGGTAGTGCTCTAGCTCCATCGCCGCCACCGCGTCGCCCTCATTGCGGTCACGCACCGTGCCGACAAAGCAGCACACCGCGCCCACGCGCGCGTCGCCGGCGCGCAGCCGCGCAAGCTCGGCGGAGACATCGAAATCCTCGGTCTGGATGGAAACGCTGGACATGGCAGGCGATTGGGTGGATTTGCTACATTGCCCGCCTACTGTAACGCGCATAACGCGCATCCCTGCCATGGCAACCCAAGCCTTCACCGCCCACGGCTACACGCTGTACCCATCGCCACGCAACGAACACCGCATCATGTTCGAACACCATGTGTTCGTGCCCCACCCCTACGCGCTGATCGACCTGCCCAGCTTTGCGCTCGCCGGGCGCTCCAGCCTGTTTGCCGCCTGCCGCCTGTCGGACGGCAAGATGGGGCAGTTGGTCAGCTTCGAGCTGGAGGTCGACCTGGCGCACTTTGAGACGCACTTCACGCCCGATTGACGCCCGAAGCGGCGGCCTGCGCCGGCGCAACATTGACGCACATCAACAACAGGACGCGGGTTCGCCCTGATGGCCAGGGGCTCTGCCACAATAACACTACTCGCTGCATGGGTAGCAATTCCTGCAAAACCCGCAGCATACGAAAGAGCCGTCATGCGTTTGCTTCACGACCTGTTCACGACCGACGTCGGCCTGTTCAGCGCCATTGGCATTGCCTTCATGCTGGGCATGGGCGGTTTCTTCTTCTGGCTGTTCACGCGCACCGACACCATGCCCAAGAAGGAAGAGGACACGTCGCAATAAGTTGCGGCAGCGCCTTTCGCAGGACAATGGCGCGGCCATGCAAGACGACAGCCAGATTCACATACCACCGTCTTTTATTGCGCTGTACACGCGCGCCAGCGGGCGGCTTGGCATTGCGCGCGAGGCGCTGCTGCAGCGCTACGAGTTGTGTGAAGACCTGGCCTGCCAGCTTGTGGAGCAGGCGCAGCAGCTCTACCAAACCCACACGCCTTCGGAAGAACGGGTGCTGCGCCAGATCCATGCCGGGCTGGCGAGCGCCGAGTCGGGGCTGGACGCGTCCGAGGCACGCTGGGTGATGCTGCGCCTGGCCGAACTGCTGCAGTGGCGCAGCCCCGATCTGGGCGGTGACGGCGACGGCCAGGACTGACCCGGACGCCGCCCTGCCGTCAACCGCCGGTGACCGGCGGGAAAAACGCCACCTCGGCGCCGCCGTCCGGCAGCGGCTGGCTCTCGCGCGCCATGGCCTGGTTCAGCGCCATGCGCACCGGCTTGCCGCGCGCCAGCACCTGGGCGTGGGCGCCGCCGCGGGCAATCAGCGCGTCGCGCAGCGCACCCAGCGTGGCGGCGTCGGTCGTCAGGGTTTCGCTCTCGCCCAGCGTCTCGCGGATCGAGGCGAAGTAGCGCAGGGTCACGGTCTTGGTGGTCATGTCAGCAATGCGGCAAAAGGCAAAAACCGTACCGTATCACCACGGGCAATGGCCTGGCCCGGCGGGTTGTCGACCAGGCCGTCGCCCCAGACCGTCGAGGTGAGCACGCCCGAGCCCTGGTTGGCGAACAGCTCCAAAGCGCCCTGGGCGTTCAGGCGCGCGCGCAGGAACTCACGCCGCCGGTCGCCGCGCGGCCAGTCGAAGTCCGCGCGCACCGCCACGGCCTGCGGCGCCACGTCCTGCACGCCCTGCAGCCGCAGCACGAAGGGGCGTACCAGCAGCGCGAAGGTGACGAAACTGGAGACCGGGTTGCCCGGCAACCCCATGAAATGCGCGCCGCCTGCCCCGTTCTCCACCCGGCCGTAGGCAAAGGGCTTGCCCGGCTTGATGGCCAGCTGCCATAGATCCAGATGGCCCAGCGCCTGCACCGCGGGCTTGACATGGTCTTCCTCGCCGACGCTGACGCCGCCGCTGGTCAGGATCAGGTCGTTGCCCTGCGCCGCCATCTGCAACGCGGCCACCGTGGCCTCGCGCTGGTCGGGCACGACGCCCAGGTCGGTCACGGCGCAGCCCAGGCGCTCCAGCATCGCGCGCAGAAAGAAGCGGTTGCTGTTGTAGATGGCGCCCGGCCGCATGTCCTGCGGCGCAACCTCGCCCGGCATCACCAGCTCGTCGCCGGTGGAAAACAGCGCCACGCGCGGGCGCGCAGCCACGGTGAGCTGCGCCCTCCCCATGCTGGCAGCCATGCCCAAGGCAGCCGGGCCCAGGCGCGTGCCGGCGGCAAGCACCGTGGCGCCCAGCGCAATGTCCTCGCCCGCGCGGCGGATGTTCTGGCCCATCCTGGGCGCGGTGTTGATGCGGGCGCTGCCCTCGCCCTCCGGAACGCATTCTTCCTGCATGACCACGGCATCGGCGCCGGGCGGCACCGGCGCGCCGGTGAAGATGCGCGCGCAGCTGCCCGGTTGCAGCGGCTGGCCGACGCTGCCGGCCGGGATGCGCTGCGAGATGGGCAGCACCGCGCCGGGCTCGGCAACGTCGGCGCAGCGCAGCGCGTAGCCGTCCATCGCCGAGTTGTCCTGCGGCGGCACCTGCAGCGCCGAGACGATGTCCTCGGTCAGCACGCGGCCATCGGCGCTAAAGGTGGAGACGCTCTCGCGCCCGGCCAGCGGCATGGCCTGCGCCAGCAGCACGGCCAGCGCGTCGTCAAGCGATTGGAGGGCGGGACGGTTCATGGCATGTCTCCTCTTGGGTTGCGGCCGGCGAGCCCACGCCAAACCAGGCGGGATGGGCCAGCAGCCAATCGACTATCTGCGCGGGGCGGTTCAAATCCAGCACCGGCTGGCGCGGCGCAGGCTGCAGCAGCTGCGGTGCGTCGGTGGCCACCGCGCGCACCCAGGCGTCGTGCGGGTAGCGCAACGGCCGCGCGCCGCGTTCGTCGTCGATCTGGCGCCAGACCTCGATCTTGGGCAGTTGCGCCTCGCGAAAGCCCTCGACCAGCACCCAGTCGACCGCAGGGTCGAGCTCGCGCAGCAGCGCATGCACGTCAGGCTCGTGCGGCGTTTCATATTCGCGCTGCAGCGCCAGGCGCTGGCTGGAGGCGACCAGCACCTCGTAGGCGCCGGCCTGGCGGTGGCGCCAGCTGTCCTTGCCCGGATGATCGATGTCGAAATGGTGGTGCGCATGCTTGAGCACCGACACGCGCAGCCCGCGCGCACGCAGCAACGCCACCAGCTGCTCGATCAGCGTGGTCTTGCCGCTGCGCGAGTAACCGGCAAAGCCGACGACCTTCATGCCTCAGGCGCCGCAGTGGCGCACGATCAGCGCCTTGACCTGGTCGACGTCGGCGGGCAGTACGGTCACGCGCTTGGGCAGGCTCTCGATGCCGTCAAAGCGCGCCGGGCGCTCGGGTGGACGGCCCAGCGCTTCCTCGATGGTCGCGGCGAACTTGATCGGCAGCGCGGTCTCCAGCACGATCATGGGCTCGGCGCCCAGGTGCTCGCGCGCGACCTTGATGCCGTCGGCGGTGTGCGTGTCGACCATCTGGCCCAGGCGCTGCGCGCAGTCGCGGATGGTGGCCAGGCGGTCGGCGTGGGTGCTCTTGCCGCTGGCAAAGCCGAATCTGGCCGCAGCATCGGCAAACGCTGCGTCCTGGCTCAGGTCGAAGCGCCCCTGGCGCGCCACGCCGTCGGTGAACAGCGCGCGGGTGCGCGCGCCGTCGCGCCCGACCAGGTCGAAGACGAAGCGCTCGAAATTGCTCGCCTTGCTGATGTCCATCGACGGGCTGGAGGTCTCGTAGGTCGCCGCCGCGCCGCGAACCTGGTAGACGCCGGTGCGGAAGAACTCGTCGAGCACGTCGTTCTCGTTGGTCGCCACGACCAGGCGAGCGATCGGCAGGCCCATCTGGCGCGCCACATGGCCGGCGCAGATGTTGCCGAAGTTGCCGCTGGGCACGGTGAAGCTGACTTTTTCGGTGTCGGCCTGCGTTGCCTGGAAGTAGCCGGCGAAGTAGTACACCACCTGGGCCAGCAGGCGTGCCCAATTGATCGAATTGACGGTGCCGATCTTGTATTGGCGCTTGAACTCCAGGTCGTTGCTGACCGCCTTGACGATGTCCTGACAGTCGTCGAACACACCCTCGATAGCGATGTTGTGGATGTTCTCGTCCTGCAGCGAGAACATCTGCGCCTGCTGGAACGGGCTCATGCGCCCGTGCGGGCTGGTCATGAAGACGCGCACGCCCTTTTTGCCGCGCATCGCATATTCAGCGGCGCTGCCGGTGTCGCCGCTGGTCGCGCCCAGGATGTTCAGCTCTTCGCCGCGGCGGGCCAGTTCGTACTCGAACAGGTTGCCCAGCAGCTGCATGGCCATGTCCTTGAAGGCCAGCGTCGGGCCGTTGGACAGGGCTTCGATGAACAACTGGCCCTCGAGCCGGCGCAGCGGCGTGATCTGCGGCGTACCGAAGACCTCGGCGGTGTAGGTCTTGGCGCAGATTGCGCGCAAATCCTGCGCCGGGATGTCGTCGATGTACAGCGACAGGATCTCGAACGCCAGCGCGGCATAGCCCTGGTCGGCATAGGTCTGGCGCAGCTGCGCCAGCCGGCCGCCCACCTGGGGATAGGCCTCGGGAAGGTAGAGGCCGCCGTCGGGCGCCAGGCCTTCGAGCAGGATGTCGCAGAACTGGCGCGGCGTGGCGTCGCCCCGGGTGGAGAGGTAGCGCATCAGTTGAGCTCCTCCTTGCGGATGCGCGTGATCGGCGCCAGCACCGTGGGCAGTTGCTGGATCTGCGCCAACGCTGCGTCCATGTCGCCCTCGCGCGTCTCGTGCGTGAGGATGATCAGGTCGGTCTGCGTGCTGCCCTCGCCGCCCACCTCGTCGGCCTCGCGCTGCAACACCGCGTCGATGCTGATGCCCGCGCCGGCCAGCAGCCCGGTGATGCGCGCCAGCACGCCGGCCTCGTCGGCCACGCGAATGCGCAAGTAGTAGCTGGTCACCACGTCGGCCATCGGCAGCACCGGCAGCTCGCCGCCGGCGGCCGCCAGCGTGTGGCTCTGGAAGGCCAGCGGCGGCACGCGGTGCGCCGGGTCGGCGTCTATCAGGCGGGCGATGTCGATCAGGTCGGCGATCACCGCGCTGGCCGTCGGCTCGCTGCCCGCGCCCTTGCCGTAGTACAGCGTCGCGCCCACCGCGTCACCCTGAACCAGCACGGCGTTCATCGCGCCCTCCACGTTGGCGATCAGGCGCTTGGCCGGCACCAGGCAGGGGTGCACGCGCAGCTCCACACCACGGACGGCCGTGCCGTCGGCCTGCAGCCTCTCGGTGCGCTTGGTGATGCCCAGCAGCTTGATGCGGTAGCCCAGCTGCTCGGCATATTTGATGTCGGCCGCGGCGAGTTTGGTGATGCCTTCCACGTAGGCCTTGTCGAACTGCACCGGGATGCCGAAGGCGATAGCGCTGATGATGGTTGCCTTGTGCGCTGCGTCCACGCCTTCGATGTCGAAGGTCGGGTCGGCCTCGGCGTAGCCCAGGCGCTGCGCCTCCTTGAGCACCACGTCGAAATCGAGCCCCTTGTCGCGCATTTCCGACAGGATGAAATTGGTCGTGCCGTTGATGATGCCGGCCACCCACTGGATCTGGTTGGCCGTCAGCCCCTCGCGAAGCGCCTTGATGATGGGGATGCCGCCGGCCACCGCGGCCTCGAAGGCGACGACCACGCCCTGCTCGTGCGCGGCCTTGAAGATCTCCTGGCCGTGCACCGCCAGCAGCGCCTTGTTGGCGGTCACCACATGCTTTCCGGCGGCAATCGCCTCCAGGACCAGCGCCTTGGCGATGCCGTAGCCGCCGATCAGCTCGACGACAACGTCGATGTCCGGGTTGGCAATCACTTCGCGCGCATCGCCCACCACGCGCACGCCGTCGCCCACGATGGAGCGCGCGCGCGCGGTGTCCAGATCGGCCACCATCGTGATCTCGATGCCGCGGCCCGCGCGGCGGCGGATTTCTTCCTGGTTGCGCGCCAGCACCTGGAAGGTGCCGCTACCGACGGTGCCAATGCCCAGCAGGCCGACTTGGATGGGTTTCATGGGTCTCAATCAATCAAAAAAACGGCGGCCCGGCTCGGCCAGGCGCCTTGAACGGTCAAAAACTCAGAGGTTGACAATAAATTGGCCGTGCCCGAAAGGCGCGCCAAAACGCACCCAATCGAGGCTGAGTGCTGCAGTTCCAGCAGTGCCTGCGCCCTGCAAGGGCAAAACGCAGCCACGACTCGGGCCGTGGCAAGTATTTGCAACGATGAGCGGGAGTGTTTTGGCGTGCAAAGCGGGCATGGGGAATTTTTTCTCAATCTCTCAGGCGACCAGCACCGCCTTGGCACGGCGCTGACGATACAGCGCCAGGAAGTCGGCCAGTCGGCCGATGGCCTCGCGCAGGTCATCCTCGTGCGGCAGAAAGACGATGCGAAAGTGCTGGTGATCCGGGTAGTTGAAGCCCGAGCCCTGCACCAGCATCACGCGCGTGGCGCGCAGCACCTCCATGAAGAACTGGCGGTCGTCCTCGATCGGGTACACCTGCGGATCCAGGCGCGGGAACATGTACAGCGCCGCTTGCGGCTTGACGCAGGTGACGCCCGGGATCTGCGTGACCAGCTCGTAGGCCAGGTCGCGCTGGCGGCTCAGCCGCCCGCCCTCCCTGACCAGGTCGTTGATGCTCTGATAGCCGCCCAAAGCGGTCTGGATGGCCCACTGGCCCGGCACGTTGGAGCCGAGCTTGATGTTGGCCAGCATGTTCAGGCCTTCGATGTAGTCGCGCGCCGCGCTCTTGTCACCCGACACCACCATCCAGCCGGCGCGGTAGCCGCAGCTGCGGTAGGCCTTGGACAGTGAATTGAAGGTCAGCGTCAGCACGTCGGTCGACAGGCTGGCCAGCGCGGTGTGCCTGGCACCGTCGTACAACACCTTGTCGTAGACCTCGTCGGCAAAGATCACCAGTTCGTTCTCGCGTGCGATCTGCACGATGGCGCGCAGCAGCTCGTCCGAGTACAGCGCCCCCGTCGGATTGTTCGGATTGATCACGACGATGCCGCGCGTGCGCGGCGTGATCTTGCTTCGGATGTCGTCCAGGCTGGGCATCCAGCCGTCGTCCTCGTCGCACTGGTAGTGCACCGGCCTGCCACCGGCCAGGCTGGCCGAGGCGGTCCACAGCGGGTAGTCGGGCGCCGGAACCAACAGCTCGTCGCCATCGTCGAGCAGCGCCGTCGTGGCCATCACGATCAGGTCGCTGGCGCCGTTGCCCAGGTAGATGTCGTCCAGCGTCACGCCGGCCACGCCCTGCTGTTGGCTGTAGTGCATCACCGCCTTGCGCGCGGCGAAGATGCCCTTGCTGTCCGAATAGCCTGCCGAGTTGGGCAGGTTGCGGATCATGTCCTGCTGGATTTCCTCTGGCGCATCAAAGCCGAACGACGCCAGGTTGCCGATGTTGAGCTTGATGATCTTCTGGCCCTCGTCCTCCATCTGCCGCGCGGCATCGACGATGGGACCACGAACGTCGTACAGGACATGATTGAGCTTGGCAGATTTGTGGATGGGCTTCATGCGCACGGGCACCAATACGGGACGAAACCTATAATTTGACCATAATTCACCGCCGCGCCTGAGCGCGCAAGCCGCCTGCCATGAAATTCCAGCACGATCGTCCCGACACCCAATCCGTCACAGCCTATGGGCCGGGCTGGATCAACGTCGACGCCGATCGCATCACGACCAGCGTGGTCGTGGGTTCGCGTGGCGAGCGCCAGGGCTGGCACTGCGCGCGCTTTGAAGACCTCACGCCCGCGCACTTCGAGCAGTTGGCGCTCTTGCAGCCCGAGGTGGCGATCTTCGGCAGCGGCAACCGCCTGCGCTTCGTACCGCCGGCCTGGCTCAAACCATTGGTCGATCGGCAAATCGGCATGGAGACCATGGACACGCAAGCTGCCTGCCGCACCTACAACATCCTGGCCGGCGAGGGCCGGCATGTAGTGGCTGCTCTACTGCTGGAAAACTAAATTTAGTGGGTATCTCGCCGCAGGACGCTGGCGCCAGCTGGATGCGCAGCTAGCCAAAAACCGGGTTTTGCGTTAAAATCCGGTTTTGGCGGCCCGGGGCCAGCTTTGCTTGATACGGCGGCGTCGCACCGCGGCACGATCTGGCGGCATCACGACACATCCCCCAGGCCTTTCATCGACTTTACGCGGGAGAGATCTAAGCGCCATGGCGATCGTTGTCAATAAACCCCTTCCTGAATTCGAAGCCGTCGCGACTGGCGACATCAAGGTTTCCAATACGTCACACATGGGCCAGGTGGTGGTGCTGTATTTCTACCCCAAGGACAACACGCCCGGTTGTACCACGGAGGCCATGCAGTTCCGCGACAAATACAAGGATTTTGTCAAGGCCGGCGCCGAGGTGTTCGGCGTCTCGCGCGACAACATGAAGTCGCACGACGATTTCAAGGCCAAGCTTGAACTGCCCTTCGAGCTGGTCGCCGACACCGAGGAAAAGCTGTGCCACATGTTTGGCGTGGTCAAGAACAAGATCATGTACGGCAAGAAGGTCAAGGGCATCGAGCGCTCGACCTTCCTGGTCGGCCCCGACGGCATCCTGGTGCAGGAATGGCGAGGCCTGAAGGTACCGGGTCATGTCGACGAGGTGCTCAAGGCCGTCAAGGCGCTCAAGCACCAGGTCAAGAAAGTGGCCTGAGGCAGCCCTGCTGTTTTCTGTCGCAACCCCGTCCGGGAGCGCAGGCATAATGATTCAATGCCGCTGAAAGTCACTGGATCTGCCATCCTCTCCCGCACAAGCCGCCAGGGCAACCTCGGCGGCTTTTGTTTTTTCTGAAATCGCTGCGCGCCATTTTTTCGCTTTCCATCACCATGCCCCTGCCTCCCGCCCCCACCCAACCCGCAACCCTGCTGGCCAAGGACGCCTATGACAAGCCTGCGGCCCGGCAGGCCAGCGCCAGCAAACCCGTGGCCGCAGTCAAACCCGCGCCTGCGGCCAGTAGTGGGCGCAAGCCTGCCGCCAGCGCCAAGGTGGCCGCCATCCTGGTCGCACCGCCGGATGCGGTCGCCAGCCCTGCAGCCACCGCGGCGGTGCCAGACGCCACGCCGGTCGCCAAGCCAGCCCGGCGCGCACGCACGGCAGCGCCCACTCCGTCCGCACCGCCTGCCGCCGCTACGCCGGCATCGCTCGACTCTTCCATCTCCGTCCCTGCCGCCGCTCACCACCGCCACCACCACAGTCCAAGCACAGGCAAGAACAGCGCGAAAAACAATGCCAAGACGGCTGCCAAGATGTTCGTACTCGACACCAACGTCCTGCTGCACGACCCGACCAGCCTGTTTCGCTTCGAGGAGCACGACGTCTTCCTGCCGATGATCGTGCTCGAAGAGCTGGACGCTCACAAACGCGGCATGACCGAGGTGGCACGCAACGGCCGCCAGGCCAGCCGCATGCTCGATGCGCTGGCCGAAAGCCAGAGCGCCGACATTGCCAGCGGCCTGCGCCTGGACGCCACCGGCCAGCGTGCGGCGACCGGCAAGCTGTATTTCCAGACTGCACCGCTGTCCTACCAGCTGCCGGCCAGTCTGCCCCAGGGCAAGGCCGACAACCAGATCCTGGGCGTGGTCGAGGCGCTGCGCAAACTGCACGCGCCGCGCGAGGTGGTATTGGTGTCCAAGGACATCAACATGCGCGTGAAGGCGCGCGCGCTCGGTCTGCCCGCCGAGGACTACCAGAACGACAAGGTGCTGGACGACGGCGACCTGCTGTACTCGGGCGCACTGGCACTGCCCGCCGACTTCTGGAACAAGGCCGGCAAGAACGTGGAGAGCTGGCAGAACGGCGCGCACACCTACTACCGCATCGGTGGTCCGCTGGTGGCCACGCTGATGGTCAACCAGTTCGTCTATTTCGAGGCGCCGGGAGAACCCAGCCTGTACGCACGCGTGACCGAGATCCAGGGCAAGAGCGCAGTGCTGCGCACGCTCAAGGACTACGGCCATGTGAAAAACGCCATCTGGGGCGTGACCACGCGCAACCGCGAGCAGACCTTCGCGATGAACCTGCTGATGGATCCAGAGGTGGATTTCGTCACGCTGACCGGCACCGCCGGTACCGGCAAGACGCTGCTGACGCTGGCCGCCGGCCTGTCGCAGGTGCTCGACGAGCGACGCTACACCGAGATCATCATGACGCGCGCCACAGTGAGCGTGGGCGAGGACATCGGCTTTTTGCCCGGCACCGAGGAAGAGAAGATGGGCCCGTGGATGGGCGCGCTGGACGACAACCTCGAATTCCTCGCCAAGGGCGACGGCGGCAACGCCGGCGAATGGGGGCGCGCCGCAACCAACGACCTGATCAGGAGCCGCATCAAGATCAAGAGCATGAACTTCATGCGCGGCCGCACTTTCCTGAACAAATACGTGATCATCGACGAGGCGCAGAACCTGACGCCCAAGCAGATGAAGACGCTGATCACCCGCGCCGGCCCCGGCACCAAGATCATCTGCATGGGCAACCTGGCGCAGATCGACACGCCCTACCTGACCGAAGGCAGCTCGGGCCTGACCTATGCGGTCGACCGCTTCAAGGGCTGGACGCACAGCGGCCACATTCTGCTGGCGCGCGGCGAGCGCTCGCGCCTGGCGGACTTTGCCAGCGAGGTGCTTTGATGGCCGGCTGGATGACCGCGTTGCGCCTGGTGCCCTGGGGCAAGGTGATCGAAGCCACGCCCCAGATCACCCAGGCCGCGCGCCAGCTGCTGCGCGAGCGCCGCGGCGGCGCCGGGCAACCCGACCCACACCTGCCACCCGCTGCGGCCGACGCATCTCCCCATGCCGAACAACTGGCCGCATTGCGCCAACAGGTACTGGCGCTGCAGCAAGGCCAGCGCGCCGATGCGGCGCTGCTGCAGTCGCTGGCCGAGCAGAATGCCCAGCTCGTGACCACGGTGGGCGCGCTGCGCACCGGCGTGCGGCGCATGGCCTGGGCCTGCATCGCGCTGGCGCTGGTGCTGGCCGGCCTGCTGGCCTGGTTGCTGCTGCGCTGAACTTCAGGGCGCAGGTACGTACGCGCTGCCGACGTCAGTAATCGTCGCCGTAGCCCATCGCCAGGTTTTCAAAGCGCGTCTGGTTCTTCTGGAAGAACAGCTTGACGGTGCCCGTCGGGCCATTGCGCTGCTTGCCAATGATGATCTCGGCGACGTTGGGCTCTTTGCTCTCCTTGTTGTAGTAGTCGTCGCGGTAGATGAACATGATGATGTCCGCGTCCTGCTCGATGGCGCCGGACTCGCGCAGGTCGCTCATCATCGGACGCTTGTCCTGGCGCTGCTCGACCGAGCGGTTGAGCTGCGACAGCGCAATCACCGGGCACTGCAGCTCCTTGGCCAGCATCTTCAGGCCCCGCGAGATCTCGCCCAGCTCGGTCGCGCGGTTGTCCGAGCTGCTCGAGCCCGAGCCGCTCATCAGCTGCAGATAGTCGACCACGATCAGACCGAGCTTGCCGCACTGGCGCGCCAGGCGCCGGGCGTTGGCGCGCAGCTCCGACGGCGTGAGGCCCGGCGTCTCGTCGATGTGCATCGAGACCGTGCGCAGCCGCTCGATCGCCTCGGTCAGACGCGGCCATTCCTCGTCGGAGAGCTTGCCGGTGCGCAGATTGCCCTGGTTGACGCGCCCGATCGAGCCGACGATACGCAGCGCCAGCTGCGCCGCGCCCATTTCCATCGAGAACACCGCCACCGGCAGGCCCTCGTTGAGCGCCACATGCTCGGCGATATTGACCGCAAACGAGGTCTTTCCCATCGACGGGCGCGCCGCCAGCACGACCAGGTCGCCCGCCTGCAGGCCGCTGGTCATGCGATCGAGGTCGGAGAACCCGGTGGGCACGCCGGTCACGTCCATCGGGTTGTCGGCCATCTCCTGCACGCGGTCGAGCAGGT
Source organism: Comamonas faecalis (assembly GCF_039538025.1). Classification (NCBI taxonomy): domain Bacteria; kingdom Pseudomonadati; phylum Pseudomonadota; class Betaproteobacteria; order Burkholderiales; family Comamonadaceae; genus Comamonas; species Comamonas faecalis. Next base: position 143,019 of record NZ_BAABBP010000001.1, on the reverse strand, counting down.
CGACCACCAGTGTGTCCAGCGACTGGAAGCCCTGCTTCATGCGCGAACCCTCTTCGCCGATCGCGAAGATCTTCTGCTCGGCCTCGTCCAGGATGCGGTCGATCGCCTTGCCCTGGGGGTTGAAGGCGTTGGTCGCGATCTCGTCGCTGGCGGTGACGAGTTTCCTCAGAATGGCGCGCTCGCGCACGATCTCGGCGTAGCGGCGGATGTTGCTGGCGCTGGGAACGTACTGGGCCAGGTTGTTCAGATAGACCAGCCCGCCCACCTCCTGCGCCTTGCCCAGGCCCTGCAGGTGCTCGTGCACCGTGATCACGTCGGCCGGCTTGCTCGCGTTGATCAGCGCGTTGACCGCACCGTAGATCTGCTGGTGCTCGTGGCGGTAGAAGTCGCCCTCGGTCAGCAGGTCGCTGACGCGCTCCCAGGCCATGTTGTCCAGCAGCAGGCCGCCGAGCACGCTGGACTCGGCCTCGATCGAGTGCGGCGGCACCCGCAACTGCTCCACCGCATAGTCCATCTCGGACATCGGGGGAACATCATCAAACGGCGTGGATACGACAGCGGACATGATTGAAGCGAACGAGAGCCCTGGAAGGACAGGAGGAACAGGAAATGGTAGCGACCGACGGCGCAGCCGTCACCGCACAACCCTGTGGACAAGCGGTGTGCAACCGGTGGGCAAGACGTGCATCGCGCGCGACAAAAGCAAAAGCCGCCTGCAGGCGGCTTTTGCTGGCGGCTGGCACCGGATGGGTGCACTGCCGATTCGAGCGCTATGCGATCAGGCTGTTTCGCCGTAGACCGAGACGGTCACGTCGATCGTGACGTCGGTGTGCAGCGACACCTCGACCGTGCTGTCGCTGACGGTCTTGATCGGACCGTTGGGCATGCGGATCTGCGACTTGACCAGCTTGGCAAAGCCCTGCTTGTGCAGTTCGTCGGCGATGTCCTGGTTGGTGACCGAGCCGAACAGACGACCGTCGACGCCAGCCTTCTGGGTCAGCTTGATGGTCGTGCCGGACAGCTTCTCGCCTTCGGCCTGGGCCGCGATCAGCTTTTCGGCGGCAGCCTTCTCCAGTTCGGCGCGCTTGGCCTCGAACTCGGCCTTGGCCGCTGCCGTGGCGCGGCGGGCGCGGCCCGTGGGGATCAGGAAGTTGCGTGCGTAGCCGTCCTTGACCTTGACGATTTCACCCAGGTTGCCCAGGTTGACGACCTTGTCGAGCAAGATGATTTCCATGGCAGTGCTCTCCTCAGATCTTGTGCTGGTCGGTGTAGGGCACCAGGGCCAGGAAGCGCGCGCGCTTGATGGCGGTATTGAGCTGGCGCTGGTAGATGGCGCGCGTGCCAGTCAGGCGCGCAGGCACGATCTTGCCGTTCTCGGCGATGAAGTCGCGCAGCGTATCGACATCCTTGTAGTCGATCTCTTCGACACCGGCGACGGTGAAGCGGCAGAAGCGCTTGCGCTTGAACAGCAGCGACTGGGTGTTGCGCTTGGGGCGCCTGTCCTTGTTGAATTTTTTGAACGTGGCCATAGGGGACCTCTTGAAAATTACGTGTTTTGCATGTCCTGGATGTGAAACACCAAACCCTTGCCGCCGCGCCCGGCGGCCAGAAAGCCCCGGAAGTTCCAGCAGCTCCCGAGCGCCTGGCGGGCCAGCCGCTCGGCCAGCGGGCCAAAGGCAACCGCCTTGATGCTGGCACGGGCGAGCCGCTCGCCACCGCCCTCATGCTGCTGGGACTCATGTTCGAGCACCATGTCCAGCGCGGGCAGTCCCGCGGGTGTATAGCGCATGGCCTGCACTTGCGCGAGGCAGGCAGTCACGAGCCAGCGGTTGGCAGACGGGTTGTCGGGTGGGTTCACTCCTTATTGGACGGGCGGGAGAAAAAGCGGATCAACGCTCGGCAGCGGCCTCGGCCTGGCTGGCCTTGCGGGCTTCTTCGCGCTCGACGGTCTTCATCATCACGGAAGGAGTAGTCTCGGCCTTCTTCTTCTGCACCGTCAGGTGGCGCAGCACGGCGTCGTTGAACTTGAAGGCATGCTCCAGCTCGGCCATCACGGCCTGGTCGGCCTCGATGTTCAGGCACAGGTAATGCGCCTTGGCCAGCTTGTTGATCATGTAGGCCAGTTGACGGCGGCCCCAGTCTTCCTCGCGGTGCACCGCACCGCCGCCAGCGGTGATCATGCCCTTGTAGCGCTCGAGCATGGCGGGAACCTGCTCGCTCTGATCCGGATGGATCAGCAAAATGATTTCGTAGTGACGCATGCACACTCCTTTTGGATGAAAGCCACCCGCCGCGTCTAGGTCTCTCACCCGAGAGACCTGGCAGTGTGGCAAGGCAAAGCCGGGCATTATAGCGCGCGCCCGGCATTGCAGCGAGTCTGTACACTGCGCGCCTGCCTGCCATGGCTGCGGCGCTTGAAATCGGGCGCGGTGCGCCCATATGGCGTGCATTCATTGTTTTACCGCTGCACATTCCCCAAGCCAACATGACCGAGAACCACTCACCCGACCAAGCCCCCGAAGAAATCGAAACCGCGATGGCCGCCAGCGCCGCCGACGAGCTGGCCCGGCTGCAAGGTGAGCTCGAAGAGCTCAAGGCCAAGAGCGCCGATCTGGCCGACCAATTCCTGCGCGCCAAGGCCGAGGCGGAGAACGCACGCCGGCGTGCCGAGGAGGAAGTGAGCAAGGCGCGCAAGTTCGGCATCGAGAGCTTTGCCGAAAGCCTGCTGCCCGTGTGCGACAGCCTGGACGCGGCGCTGGCCATCGAAAGCGCCACCTCCGAGCAACTGCGCGAAGGCTCGGACGCGACGCTGCGCCAGCTGCTCAGCGCCTTCGAGCGCAACAAGGTCGTCATGATCGCGCCGGCCGCAGGCGAAAAATTCGACCCGCACCGCCACCAGGCAATCAGCATGGTCGCCGCCGACCAAGAGGCCAACACCGTCGTCACGCTGCTGCAAAAAGGCTATCTGATCGCCGACCGCGTGCTGCGCCCGGCACTGGTGACGGTGGCCGCGCCCAAGTGACGCCGGGGCGCCACGCACCCCTTTTGCACACGCAATCTTGAATTTCATAACGTAATCCACACGTAGCAAACATCCAACTTACAGACCGGACGGAGAAAAACATGGGAAAAATCATTGGCATCGACCTGGGCACGACCAACAGCTGCGTGGCCATCATGGAAGGCAACACCACGCGCGTGATCGAAAACAGCGAGGGTGCGCGCACCACGCCGTCCATCGTCGCCTACCAGGATGACGGCGAGATCCTCGTTGGCGCCAGCGCCAAGCGCCAGGCAGTCACCAACCCCAAGAACACCATCTTTGCCGCCAAGCGCCTGATTGGGCGCAAGTTCGACGAGAAGGAAGTGCAAAAAGACATCGACCTGATGCCCTTCCAGATCATCAAGGCCGACAACGGCGACGCCTGGGTGCAGGTGCGCGACCAGAAACTCGCCGCGCCGCAGATCAGCGCCGAAGTGCTGCGCAAGATGAAGAAGACCGCCGAGGACTACCTGGGCGAGCCCGTGACCGAGGCCGTCATCACCGTGCCCGCCTACTTCAACGACAGCCAGCGCCAGGCGACCAAGGACGCCGGCCGCATCGCCGGCCTCGAAGTCAAGCGCATCATCAACGAGCCCACCGCTGCAGCCCTGGCCTTTGGCCTCGATAAGCAGGACAAGGGCGACCGCAAGATTGCCGTCTACGACCTGGGCGGCGGCACCTTCGACGTGTCGATCATCGAGATCGCCGACGTCGATGGCGAAAAGCAATTCGAGGTGCTGGCCACCAACGGCGACACCTTCCTGGGCGGCGAGGACTTCGACCAGCGCATCATCGACTACATCATTGGCGAATTCAAAAAAGAGCAAGGCGTCGATCTGAAGGCCGATGTGCTCGCGCTGCAGCGCCTGAAGGAAGCCGCCGAGAAGGCCAAGATCGAGCTGTCCAACAGCGCGCAGACCGACATCAACCTGCCCTACATCACGGCGGACGCCTCGGGCCCCAAGCACCTGAACATCAAGCTCACGCGCGCCAAGCTGGAGAGCCTGGTCGACGACCTGATCGAACGCACCATTGCGCCCTGCCGCACCGCCATCAAGGACGCCGGCATCAGCGTCTCGGACATCAACGACGTGATCCTGGTCGGCGGCATGAGCCGCATGCCCAAGGTGCAGGACAAGGTCAAGGAATTCTTCGGCAAGGACCCGCGCAAGGATGTCAACCCCGACGAGGCCGTGGCCGTCGGCGCCGCCATCCAGGGCCAGGTGCTGTCGGGCGACCGCAAGGACGTGCTGCTGCTGGACGTCTCGCCGCTGTCGCTGGGCATCGAGACCCTGGGCGGCGTGATGACCAAGATGATCGCCAAGAACACCACGATCCCGACGAAGTTCGCGCAGACCTTCTCCACGGCCGAGGACAACCAGCCGGCGGTGACGATCAAGGTATTCCAGGGCGAGCGCGAGATTGCCAGCGCCAACAAGCTGCTGGGCGAGTTCAACCTGGAAGGCATTCCGCCGGCCGGCCGCGGCACGCCGCAGATCGAGGTGACCTTCGACATCGACGCCAACGGCATCCTGCACGTGAGCGCCAAGGACAAGGGCACGGGCAAGGAAAACAAGATCACCATCAAGGCGTCGTCGGGCCTGAGCGAGGAAGAGATCCAGAAGATGGTCAAGGACGCCGAGCTCAACGCCGCCGAGGATCACAAAAAGCTGGAACTGGTGCAGGCGCGCAACCAGGGCGAGGCGGCGGTGCACAGCGTGCACAAGAGCCTGGCCGAGCATGGCGACAAGCTGGACGCCGGCGAGAAAGAGGCGATCGAGGCTGCGGCCAAGGCACTGGAGGACGCGCTCAAGGGCGAGGACAAGGCCGCGATCGAGGACAAGACCAACGCACTGATGACCGCCAGCCAGAAGCTGGGCGAGAAGATGTATGCCGACGCCCAGGCTGCGCAGGCGGCTGCCGGGGGTGCCGCAGGCGGCGCCCAGCAGGCCGAGGGCGCGACCAGGCCCGCCGATGACGACAACGTCGTCGACGCCGAGGTCAAGGAAGTCAAGAAGTAATGCCACAGCGCTTGCGCTGACCCGCTCACGCCGCGCCGGCCCCCGTCCAGGGAGCCGGCGCGGCGCTGCACTTGCACGCAGGCCACACCACCATGTCGAAAAAAGATTTTTACGAAGTCCTGGGCGTTCCCAAGAACGCCAACGACGACGACATCAAGAAGGCCTACCGCAAGCTGGCCATGAAGTACCACCCTGACCGCAACCAGGGAGATGCGGCCAAGGGCGCCGAGGAGAAGTTCAAGGAGGCCAAGGAGGCCTACGAGATTCTCTCGGACGGGCAAAAGCGTGCCGCCTACGACCAGTACGGCCACGCCGGCGTCGACCCCAACATGCGCGGCCCGGGCGGCGCCGAGGGTTTTGGAGGCTTTGCCGAGGCCTTTGGCGACATTTTCGGCGACATGTTCGGCGGCCAGCGCGCAGGCGCACGCGGCGGGCGCCAGGTCTACCGCGGCAGCGACCTGTCGTACGCGATGGACATCACGCTCGAAGAAGCGGCCAACGGCAAGGACGCGCAGATCCGCATCCCCAGCTGGGACGCCTGCGACACCTGCCACGGCAGCGGCGCCAAGCCCGGCACCCAGGCCAAGACCTGCGGCACCTGCGGCGGCAGCGGCGCGGTGCAGATGCGCCAGGGATTTTTCAGTGTGCAGCAGACCTGCCCGCACTGCCGCGGCAGCGGCAAGATCATTCCCGAGCCCTGCACCACCTGCCACGGCCAGGGCAAGGTCAAGCGCCAGAAGACGCTGGAGATCAAGATCCCGGCCGGCATCGACGACGGCATGCGCATCCGCTCGACCGGCAACGGCGAGCCCGGCACCAACGGCGGCCCGCCCGGCGACCTGTACATCGAGATCCGCATCAGAAAGCACGACATCTTCGAGCGCGACGACGACGACCTGCACTGCCAGGTGCCGGTCAGCTTCATCACCGCGGCGCTGGGCGGCGAGATCGAGGTGCCGACGCTGTCGGGCAAGGCGCTGATCGACATCCCCGAAGGCACGCAGGCGGGCAAGCAGTTCCGCCTGCGCGGCAAGGGCATCAAAGGCGTGCGCGCCAGCTACCCGGGCGACCTGTACTGCCACATCGTCGTCGAGACGCCGGTCAAGCTCACCGAGTACCAGAGAAAGCTGCTCAAGGAGCTCGACGAATCGCTGAAAAAAGGCGGCGCCAAGCACTCACCCAGCACCGAGAGCTGGACCGACAAGCTCAAGAGCTTTTTCAGCTGACCCGCCCCGAGGCACGCAACAAAACGGTACGCTGGATGCGTGCCGTTTTTCATTGCGGGCCGCAGCAGATCAAACCCAGTCGAACTCGGCCGTGAAGTGGCGCAAAAACTTCGGCTGCTTGGTGATCTTCACGCCGCGAATGCTGGCGGCTTGTTCCTTCACCTCGGCGATCACCTCGGCCGCGTAGTCGAAGTGGCTTTGCGTGTACATGCGACGCGGAAACGCCAGGCGCACCAGTTCCATGCTGTGGTAGGTCTCGGTTCCATCCTGCAACCGCTTGCCGAACATCACCGAGCCGATCTCCACGCCGCGTATGCCGCCCTCCAGGTACAGCGCGTTGCACAGCGCCCAGGCGGGGTAGTGCGCGACTGGCATATCGGGCAGCACGGTCTTGGCGTCGATGTAGACCGCATGGCCACCGGTGGGGCGCACAAAGCCCACGCCCGCCTCGTCCAGCTTCTCGCCCAGATATTCGGCGGTGCGCAGGCGGTAGCGCAGGTAGTCCTCGTCCATGCCCTCCTGCAGGCCGACGGCCAGCGCCTCCAGGTCGCGCCCGGCCATGCCGCCATAGGTGGGAAAGCCTTCCATCATGATCAGGTCGCTGCGCACCTCGTCGAGCCACTCGTCGCTCCTCAGCACGATGAAGCCGCCGATGTTGACCATGCCGTCCTTCTTGGCGCTCATCGTCGCGCCGTCGGCGTAGCTGAACATCTCGCGCACGATGTCGGGAATCGGCGTGTTCTCGTAGCCGCTCTCGCGCATCTTGATGAACATGGCGTTCTCGGCAAAACGGCACACGTCCATGATGAAGGGCTTGCCGTATTTCTTCAGCAAGGCAGCGTAGGCACGGATGTTGGCCATCGACACCGGCTGGCCGCCGCCGGTGTTGTTGGTGACGGTGAGCATGCCGAACGGGATGCGCGCGCCCTCTTTTTGCAGCACTTCCTCGACGCGGGCGAGGTCGATGTTGCCCTTGAACGGCGCAATGGTCGCCGGCTGCAGGCCGACGGCCTCGACGCAGTCGAGCGCCTCCACGCCCATGTATTCGAGGTTGCCGCGCGTGGTGTCGAAGTGGCAGTTGTTGGGCACCAGGTCGCCTTTTTTGCACACCGCGGTAAACAACACCTTCTCGGCCGCGCGGCCCTGGTGCGTGGGTATGAAGTGCGCCATGCCGGTGATGTCCTGGATCACCTTCTCAAGCCGGTAGTAGCTGCGCGCGCCGGCGTAGCTCTCGTCGCCCTCCATGATGGCGCCCCACTGGCGGCTGGACATGGCGCCGGTGCCCGAGTCGGTCAGCCAGTCGATCAGCACGTCGTCGGCGCGCAGTTTGAAGACGTTCAGGTGCGCCGCCTGCAGCAGCTGCTCGCGCTCGGCGCGCGTGGTCATGCGGATGGGTTCGACGCTCTTGATGCGAAACGGCTCGATCAGGGTCTTGGGCATGGTGGTACTCCTTGGCTGTCTGTATGCACATGGGGCGCCCTTGCCGGCGGCCCAACTGAAGCGGCCAAAGGTAGCGCCGTGGCGCGGCCGTGGTGTCGGTCTTTTCCAACACAGGGGCAAAAAGGGCTGATCCACTGCAAACGCAGGCTGCCTGCACCGATCGCTGCGCCCGGGTGTTGATGCAAATCAGGTCATGGTTATTGCCCGCTGCCTAAGGTGTGTAGCTTGTTTGCCGCCGCCGCGGCAAGGCTTGCAAGAGATTGAACGTGACCACGACCAACCCCACCCCCGCCAGCACGCCGCTCGCCGCGCCCGAGCTGGTCTGCCCCGCCGGCAGCCTGCCAGCCCTGAAGAACGCCGTCGACGGCGGCGCCGACTGCGTCTACCTGGGCCTGCGCGACGCGACCAACGCGCGCAACTTCGCCGGGCTGAACTTCGACGAGAACGCCATCCAGACCGGTATCGCCTACGCCCACGGACGCGGCGCCAAGGTGTTGATGGCGCTCAACACCTACCCCCAGGCCAGCAACCCCGGCCCCTGGCGCGCCGCGCTGGACAAGGCGGCGCTGTGGGGCATAGACGCAGTGATCCTGGCCGACCCCGGCCTGATGCGCTACGCCTGCGAGCGCCACCCCGGCCTGCGCCTGCACCTGTCGGTGCAGGGCTCGGCCACCAACCACGAGGCAATCAACCTCTACCACCGCCAGTTCGGCATCCAGCGCGCGGTGCTGCCGCGCGTACTGTCGCTGGAGCAGGTGCGCCAGGTGATTGACCGCACACCAGTGGAGATCGAGGTGTTCGGCTTCGGCAGCCTGTGCGTGATGGTCGAGGGCCGCTGCGCGCTGTCGTCCTACGCGACGGGCGAGTCGCCCAACACCCATGGCGTGTGCTCGCCGGCCAAGTACGTGCGCTGGAAGGAGTCGCCCACGGGCGTCGAGTCGCGCCTGAACGGCGTGCTGATCGATAAATACGGCCAGGGCGAAAACGCCGGCTACCCCACACTGTGCAAGGGCCGCTTCGACGTGGAGGGCGAGAGCAACTACTACGCGCTGGAAGAGCCCACCAGCCTGAACACCCTGGAGCTGCTGCCCCAGCTCGTCAAGATGGGCGTGCGCGCCTTCAAGATCGAGGGCCGCCAGAGAAGCCCGGCCTACGTCGCCCAGGTCACCAAGGTGTGGCGCGAGGCCATCGACCACTGCATGGCGCAAGGCCACCTCTACGCCCCCAAGACGGCCTGGATGGCCAGCCTGGATCAAGTCGCCGAGGGCCAGCAGCACACGCTGGGGGCCTACCACCGGCCCTGGAAATGAGCCTGGATTTTCCCTTCCCCTTCCGAGGGAGCTGCCCTCTTGACCCCCTCCCCCTCTGGGGGAGGGCTGGGGTGGGGGCCAGCGCCACCGGCCACACCGCAGCGCCCGCACCAGCCGCCCCCATCCCTGCCTTCCCCCAACGGGGGAAGGAGTAAACACCCGATACAGACGCCCCCATGATGAAACTAGCCCTCGGCCCCCTGCAGTACTACTGGCACCGCGACACCGTCTTCGAGTTCTACCAACAGATGGCCGAGACGCCCATCGACATCGTCTATCTGGGCGAGGCCGTGTGCTCGCGCCGCCACGAACTGCGCCAGGGCGACTGGATGGACATTGCCCGCATGCTGCGTGACGCCGGCAAGCAGCCGGTGCTCTCGACCATGGTGCTGCTGGAGTCGACCTCGGACGTGGTCGCGATGCAGAAGATCGCGCGCGACGAGGAGTTCCTGATCGAGGCCAACGACATGGGTGCGGTCAACGCCCTGGCCGGCAAGCGCCCGTTTGTCGCCGGGCCGCAGCTCAACCTGTTCAACGCCGACGCGCTGGCCTGGATGGCCAGCCTGGGCGCCTCGCGCTGGGTCATGCCGCTGGAGATGCGCCAGTCCGACCTGGCCATCCTGCAGCAAAGCCGCCCGCCGGGGCTTGAGACCGAGGTCTTCGCCTACGGGCGCATGCCGCTGGCGTTCTCGGCGCGGTGCTTTACCGCGCGCCACTACAACCTACCCAAGGACGACTGCGGCTTCTCCTGCATCCACCACGCCGACGGCCAGCTGCTCAAGACGCGCGAGGGCGAGCCCTTTCTCGTGCTCAACGGCATCCAGACCCAGTCGGCCAAGGTGCACAACCTGCTGGACGACGTGCCGCAGCTGATCGCCACCGGAGTCGACATCCTGCGTCTGTCGCCGCAGTCGCAGCACATGGCCGAGGTGATTGCCGCCTTCGACCAGGCGCGCCGCGCCGGCGAAGCCGCCGAAGGCGCACTGGACGCGCTGCGCCCGCTGATGCCCGCCGAGCCCTGCAACGGCTACTGGCACGGCCGGCCTGGCATGGAGCTGGTCGAGCCGGCCACGGCGTAAGACCGCCGTAAACTGACAGAGCAAGGATGGACACGATGATTGCCACGCCCCCACCCCCAATCACATTGCCGCGCCCCGTCGGCGCGCTGCTTGCCCGCCTGCCGGCCTACCCCGGCTCGCTGCTGCTGGTCAAGGCCATCAACCTGGCGCTGGCGCGCCAGCTGCCCGACGACGTCAAGGCCCACCTGCTGGACAAGCGCATCAGCATCCGCGTGCGCGACGCCCGCCTGGCATTTGACTTCAGCTGGAACGGCACGCGCTTTGCCCCCGGCCGCCCCTGGCCCGAACCCGACCTGGCGATCAGCGCCAACGCGCAGGACTTTCTGCTGCTGGCCCAGCGCCGCCAGGATCCGGACACGCTGTTCTTCAACCGCCGCCTGGTGATGGAGGGCGACACCGAGCTGGGTCTTATCGTCAAGAACGCGCTGGACGCTCTGGAGCTGCCGGTGATGGACCCGATGCACTGGACGCCGCGCGCCGTGCTCGAACGCAGGGCGCCGCACCTGGCGCGCCAGCTGCCTCCGCTGCCTTCGCTGGGCAGGCTGCTGGGAGGCCGACCATGAGCGACGACAACCCCATCCAGCGCGAAGACCTGCCACTGGTGTATTCCTGCTCGGGCTGCTCCAGCGCCGCGCAACTGGCCAATCAGGTGGCTGTGCAGATGGATCGGCGTGGCGTGGCCGAGATGTCGTGCATTGCCGGCGTTGGCGGCGACGTGCCGCAGCTGGTGCGCGTGGCCACGTCGGGCCGGCCCATCATCGCGCTGGACGGCTGCCCGCTGGAATGCGTGCGCCATTCTCTGGCGCGCCACGGCGTCGCACCCGCGCGCCACTACCAGCTGCACAAATACGGCGTGAAAAAGCGCAAGCACCAGGACTTCGACCCGGCGCAGGCGGCGCAGGTGCTGGCCCAGGTCAGCCAGGATCTGCAAGAGCACCCGCTGACCGCCGCAGAACATGCCTGAGCCGCGTCGCATCATCGTCGGCATCTCGGGCGCCAGCGGCGCGGTCTACGGCGTGGCGCTGCTGCGCGCGCTGCGCACCATCGAAGAAGTCGAGTCGCACCTGGTCGTCTCTGCCGCCGGCTGGCTCAACATCGCACACGAGACCGGCATGGACGCCGCGGCGGTGCACGCGCTGGCCGACGTCGTCCATCCGATCGACGCAATTGGCGCCAGCATTGCCAGCGGGTCGTTTGCTGCTTCAGGCATGGTGGTCGCGCCCTGCTCGATGCGCACGCTGGCGGCCATCGCCCACGGCCTGGCCGACAACCTGCTGACGCGCGCCGCCGACGTGATCCTGAAGGAGCGCCGCCGCCTGGTGCTGCTGGCGCGCGAAACGCCGCTGCACCTGGTGCACCTGCGCAACATGACGACGGTGACCGAAATGGGCGCCATCGTCTGCCCGCCGGTGCCGGCCTTCTACCAGAAGCCGCAGACCGTGGACGACATCGTCCAACACAGCGTGGCGCGCGCTCTCGACCTGCTGGAGCTGGAGCATGATCTGGCGCCGCGCTGGCAGGGCCTGCCGAAGAACCCCTGATTTCATGGCTGCCAGCGCCTTAGAGCGCGTTTACGATCTTGCGTCATGGCACGATTCAGCCTGACCCTGTGCAAGCGCCGCCCCTCACCCCTCCCCGCCGCAGCGAGACGCTGCGCTCTTCAGGCTGTCCAGTTGCGCGCAGGCGCAGCTGGAGCCGCAGCCTTCAGCCCCAAAGGGGCGAGGGCGATCGGTCGCTCTGGCTGTCCCCTCTCCCTGTGGCGAGAGGACTGGGGTAATTCCATTTCTATATCAACCGATTACTTTGTCGGCTTCGCTTGTCGTGCTACAGCACTGTCTGCGCTTCACCTTCGCGTACTCGATCGATATAGAAATGGAATAAGGGCTCACGATCCACACTCAGGCGCGTAGCCGTTCAAGAAACCTGGCGTTGAAAATCATGCATTACCGCGACCTGCGCGACTTCGTCACCCAACTGGAGGCCGCCGGCGAGCTGCGCCGCGTCAAAGCACCCGTCTCGCCCCACCTGGAGATGACGGCGCTGGCCGACCGCGTGCTGCGCGCAGGCGGACCGGCGCTTTTGTTTGAAAACCCCACGGGCCACCGGATGCCGGTGCTGGCCAACCTGTTCGGCACGCCCGGCCGCGTGGCGCGGGCGCTGGGCGTGGCGGGCCTGCATGAAATCCGTGCGTTTGGCGAGGTGCTGGCGCAACTCAAGGAACCCGAGCCGCCGCGCGGCATGAAGGACCTGTGGGGCCGGCGCGACCTGCTCAAGACGCTGTGGAGCATGGCGCCCTCGGTAGTGCGCCGCCCGCCGTGCCAGCAGATCGTGTGGGAAGGAGGCGACGTCGATCTGGGCAAATTGCCCATCCAGCACTGCTGGCCCGGCGACGTCGCACCCCTCGTCACCTGGGGCCTGACCATCACGCGCGGGCCGCACAAGGCGCGGCAGAACCTGGGCATCTACCGCCAGCAGGTCATCGGCAAGAACCAGCTCATCATGCGCTGGCTCTCGCACCGCGGCGGCGCGCTGGACTTTGCCGAGCACTGCCGCCAAAACCCCGGCCAGCCCTACCCCGTGGCGGTGGCGATTGGCGCCGACCCGGCGACCATCTTGGGCGCGGTCACGCCCGTGCCCGATACGCTGTCGGAATACCAGTTCGCGGGCCTCTTGCGCGGCGCGCGCACCGAGGTGGCCGACGCACTGGGTGTGCCGCTGCAGGTGCCCGCAAGCGCGGAAATCGTGCTCGAAGGCCATATCCATCCCGACGCGAACCACAAAAGCGGTTGGCAGCACGCGCTCGAAGGCCCCTACGGCGACCACACCGGCTACTACAACGAATGCGCCGAGTTCCCTGTGTTCACGGTGGAGCGCATCACCCAGCGCGAGGGCGCGCTCTACCACAGCACCTACACCGGCAAGCCGCCCGACGAGCCGGCCATGCTGGGCCTGGCGCTCAACGAGCTGTTCGTGCCGCTCTTGCAGCGGGCGTTTCCCGAGATCATCGACTTCTACCTGCCGCCCGAGGCCTGCAGCTATCGCATGGCCGTGGTGCGCATCCGAAAAGCCTACGCCGGCCACGCACGGCGCGTGATGATGGGCGTGTGGAGCCACCTGCGCCAGTTCCTCTACACCAAGTTCGTCGTCGTCGTCGACGAGGACATCGACGTGCGCGATTGGAAGGAAGTCGTGTGGGCCATGACCACGCGCATGGACCCGGTGCGCGACACCATGCTGATCGAGAACACGCCCATCGACTACCTCGACTTCGCCTCTCCCGTCTCGGGCCTGGGCGGCAAGATGGGCATGGACGCGACCAACAAATGGCCGGGCGAGACCCAGCGCGAATGGGGCCGCACCATGGCGATGGATGCCGAGGTCACCCGGCGCATGAACGCGCTGGCAGACGAGTTGGGGCTGTAGCGGCGGCGCGCGCCCCGCTCACGCCCGCGGCAAGGCCGCGATCTGCCCGGCCGCTGCGCACGCCGCCGGAATCTGCCGGGTAGGCTCCTGCGCCGCCTCTCCTACCACGAAGACCGCGACCTCCTGCGCCAGGCGCTGCGCCTGCTCGCTCATGGCGGCGGCCGCCGCACTGGACTGCTCGACCAACGCGGCGTTTTGCTGCGTCATCCGATCCAGGTCTGCCACCGCCTGGTTGACCTGCGCGATGCCGCCCGCCTGCTCGGCCGAGGCTGCCGTGATCTCGCCGATCAGCGCGCTCACCCGCTGCACGCTTTGCACGATGTCGTGCATGCTGCGCCCCGCCTGCTCGACCTGCTCGGAGCCGGCATGCACGCTGTCCACGCTGGCGCCGATCAGCTGCCGGATCTGCCGCGCAGCGCCGGCCGAGCGCTGCGCCAGGCCGCGCACCTCGCCGGCCACCACGGCAAAGCCGCGCCCCTGCTCGCCGGCGCGGGCAGCCTCGACGGCGGCGTTCAGCGCCAGGATGTTGGTCTGAAACGCAATCGAGTCGATCACCTGGATGATGTCGGCGATCTGCTGGCTCGACTCGGTAATTTGCCGCATGCTGGCCACGGCCAGATCCACGCGTTCGCCGCCCTGCGCGGCCACTTGCGCGGCGCTGGAGGCGAGCTGATTGGCCTGGCGCGCGGTGTCGGCCGACTGGCTGACGGTGGCGGTGAGCTGCTCCATGCTGGCGGCCGTCTGCTGCAGGCTGGCAGCCGCCTGCTCGGTGCGCGCCGACAGGTCGTGGTTGCCGCTGGCAATCTCGCCAGCGGCGGCGGACACCGACTGCACACCGCCGCGCACCTGCCCGACCAGCACGCGCAACTGCCGCGCCATGCCCGACAGCGAACGCAGCAACTGCCCCAGCTCGTCGCGGCGCGTGTCGTGCACGTCGCGCGTCAGATCGCCCCGGGCGATGGCGTCGGCCAGCCCCACGGCGCGCGCCAGGGGCATGGTGATCGAGCGCACCAGCGCCAGCGCCAGCGCCGCGCCGGCCAGCACCAGGGCAGCCGTCAGCGCGGCCGCCAGAACGTAGGCGCGCCGGCGATTGTCCTGGCCCTGGACTGCGGCCTGGGCGCGCTCGCCCTCCTGCAGGCTGACCAACTCGCCGAGCAGCTGGACATAGGCGTCAGTGGCCGGGCGCAGCTGCTGCTGGGCCAGCTCGACGGAGGCAGCGACGTTGCCGGCCTCGCGCTGGCGGTACACGTCCATCGCGATCTGGCGAAACTGCTCACGGTTGCTCGCCAGCCGCGCCAGCAACGCCTGCTCGGGCCCACTGCTGGCGCTGGACTCGATCTGGTCCTGCAGGTCGGCGATCTCCTGGTTGTTCTTGCGGCTCAGGCGCGCCATCTCGCCGACCAGCTGCGGCTCGGACGAGACCGCGCTGACCACGAAGCGCTCGGTGCTCAGCTCGATCAGGGACTTCCACTGCATGGTGGTGGCAATGCGCGCATCGGCCGCCTGCATGCGTTGGCGCGACTGGCTCTCGGTGGCTTCGACATAGCCCACCACCGCCAGCCCCAGCGCCAGCATCAAGCCCATACCGCCCAGCACGGCGCCCCACAGCTTGTGCGCCACCGTCAAGTCCTTCAAATGCATTGCCCGTCTCCTTGGTCGCCGTGCATTTGCTCCTCGACCAGTGTTGTGAGTTTTGGAGACAGTTTTTTACCAAGAGGCAGGAGCGACTCCAAACAAACCGGGCAATGTCCCGGGCGCTCGCCTGATGGAGGTTGCGCAGTGCGTGCAAACCTGTCATGACGGCAGCGGCCGCACCGCGCTGGCGCCGCGTCATTCCGTTTTTATATCAATCGAGTACGCGAAGGTGAAGCGCAGACAGTGCTGTAGCACGGCAAGCGAAGTCGACAAAGTAATCGGTTGATATAGAAATGGAATCAGGCAGTGGTATCTGCCTCCTGCGCGCGCCGGCCCGCATAGTCCACGTACCACTGCAGCGATCCGGGGTTGGCCATGGCCTCCTTGTTCACCACCTTCTCCAGCGGCTGGCCCAGCAGCAGCTTCTTGATCGGCAGCTCCTGCTTCTTGCCCGACAGCGTGCGCGGGATCTCGGGCACCTGCTCGATCGCGTCTGGCACAAAGCGCGGGCTCAGGCTGGCGCGGATCGCGTCCGACAGGCGGTTCTTCAGCGCATCGTCCAGCGCGACGCCCGGGCGCGTCGCGCAGTTGTCTGCCGCACGAGCGGGTAGACGTATCCGTGGCGCAAACCGTGATTGCCCTGGCGCGCGGACTGGATCTGCAAGTGGTGGCCGAAGGCGTGGAAACACCCGAGCAACAGCAATGGCTGCTGCACCACGGCTGTCATCTGCTGCAAGGCTATTTGCTGGCCAGGCCCATGCCGCTCAACGAGTGCGAGATGTTTCTGGAAAGATTGGCCGCAGACGCCGTATCCTGAACCGCGGCAGCCTAGTGCAGTGTTCGATGCTTGATGTGACAAATAAAACCGATGGATTTTTGGTCTGGGCAAGGCGCAAACCGCAGCGATAGCCGTCGCTATCGCGAGGATTTGCAACGCCGCCCAGGCCGAAAAGACGCGGTTTTATGTCGCAGATAGCGTCGAACACTGCACTAGCTTACCGTGACCTTCGCGCAGCCTCGCGCCTGAAACCCACGATCCATGCAAGCGGTGGAAAATTCGCCCGAGCGTCTGTTACGGTGATGGGGAACCACCACCGCACGGAGTGCCCCATGCCCGTCACCCTCACCTTCCTCGGCGGCGCCGCCACCGTCACCGGCTCCAAATACCTGGTGCGCCACGGCGGGCAGAGCCTGCTGGTCGACTGTGGGCTGTTTCAGGGCTACAAGCTGCTGCGCGAGCGCAACTGGCAGCCGCTGCCGGTGGCGCCCGCCAGCATCGACGCGGTGCTGCTCACCCATGCCCACCTGGATCACAGCGGCTACCTGCCGCTCTTGGCGCGCGAGGGGTTTGCCGGGCCGGTGTTCGCTACCGCCGCCACGCGCGCGCTGTGCGCCATCTTGCTGCCCGACAGCGGCCATCTGCAGGAGGAAGAAGCGGCTTACCTGAACCGTCACCGCCTCACGCGCCACAGCCCGGCTCTGCCGCTGTACACCCGCCAGGACGCGCTGCACAGCCTGCGCCTGCTGCAGGAGCGCCCCTGGCACACGCCCTTCGAGCCGCTGCCCGGCTGGCGTGCCTCCTTCACGCGCGCCGGCCACATTCTGGGCGCAGCCAGCGTGCTGCTGGAGGTGAGCGGACGGCGCATCCTGTTCTCGGGCGACCTGGGCCGGCCGGACGACCTTTTGATGTGCGCGCCCGAGCCGCCACCCGCAGCCGACACGGTGCTGGTCGAGTCCACCTATGGCGAGCGCCAGCACCCGGCCACCGATGTGCTCGACGAGCTGGCCGCGCCGCTGGCGCGCCTGGCCGCGCGCGGCGGCGTGGCCGTGGTTCCGGTGTTTGCCGTAGGGCGGGCGCAGACGGTGCTGCACGCGATTGCCCGGCTCAAGCAGCAGGGACGCCTGCCTGCGGCGCTGCCCGTTTACCTGGACAGCCCGATGGCGGTGGACACCACCGTGCTGTTTGGCCAGTACGCGCGCGACCACTGCCTGACCCACGCCGATCTTGTCGCCATGGCGCACGGCACCACACTGGTGCGCGATGTGGAGGACTCCAAGGCGCTGGCGCGCCTGCACGGCCCGCGCGTGATTCTGTCGGCCAGCGGCATGGCCACCGGCGGGCGGGTATTGCACCATCTGGCGCTGTATGCGGGCGACCACCGCAACATGGTCATCCTGACCGGCCACCAGGCGGGTGGCACGCGCGGCGCGCGCATTGCGGCGGGCGAAAAATCCATCCGTATCCACGGCCGCGAGGTGGCGATCCACGCCGAGGTGGTGCAGCTGGCCAGTGCCTCGGCGCACGCCGACAGCGAGCAGCTGCTGGCCTGGCTGCGCCAGCTGCCCGCCGCGCCCCGGCATGTCTATGTGGTGCACGGCGAGCTGGCGGCGGCCGACGCGCTGCGCCAGCGCATCAACCACGGACTGCACTGGCCGGCGCGCGTGCCCGAGCACGGCGCCAGCGTGGTGCTGTAGCCGACCCCTATGCGCCGGCCTGCGCCGCGCGGCCCGCGGCGTAGTCCACATACCACTGCAGCGATCCGGGGTTGGCCATGGCCTCCTTGTTCACCACCTTCTCCAGCGGCTGGCCCAGCAGCAGCTTCTTGATCGGCAGCTCCTGCTTCTTGCCCGACAGCGTGCGCGGGATCTCGGGCACCTGCTCGATCGCGTCTGGCACAAAGCGCGGACTCAGGCTGGCGCGGATCGCGTCCGACAGGCGGTTCTTCAGCGCATCGTCCAGCGCGACGCCCGGGCGCAGCACGACGAACAGCGGCATGAAGCTCTCGCGCCCCAGGAATTCCAGGTCGACCACCATGCTGTCGAGCACCTCGGGCAGCGTCTCCACCGCGCTGTAGATCTCGCTGGTGCCCATGCGCAGGCCGTGGCGGTTGATGGTCGCGTCCGAGCGGCCGTAGATCACGCACCACTCGCCCTCTCCGCTCTCGTCGCCGATGCGCAGCCAGTCGCCGTGGCGCCAGACGCTGCCGGCCTCGGCACCCAGGTCGCCGCCGCCGGGCCTGCGGCCGTGGCCGGGCGGGTACATCTCGAAGTAGCTGGCCAGGTAGCGGGCGTTGCCCGGGTCGTTCCAGAACGACAGCGGCATCGACGGAATGGGCTGGGTGCACACCAGCTCGCCCACCTCGCCGACGACGGGCTCGCCGGCATCGTTCCAGGCCTCGACGGCCGCGCCCAGCATGCGGCACTGCATCATGCCGGCGCTCTGGGGCAGCTCGCGCGTGCCGCCGATGAAGCCGCCGGCAAAGTCGGTGCCGCCCGAGATGTTGAACCACCAGATGTCCTGCTGCGCCGGCGTTGCGGCAATGGCGCGAAATTGCTCCGTGCCCCACTGCTGCACCTGCGCGGGCAGGGGCGAACCGGTCGTGCCCAGCGCACGCAGGCGCGACAGGTCGCCGCAGCCGGACAGATCGACGCCCGCCTTCATGCAGCCGGCGTAGACCGCCGCGCCCGATCCCAGGAAGGTGACGCCGTGGCGCGCGGCAAAGCGCCACAGCGTGTGCCAGTCGGGCGCGTCGCGCGAGCCGGCGGGGCTGCCGTCCAGGATCACGCAGGTGGTGCCCGTCAGCAGCCCGGCCACCTGCATGTTCCACATGATCCAGCCCGTCGAGCTGTACCAGCAAAAACGCTCGCCCCAGCTGTTGGGCGCATAGCTGCAGCCCAGGTCGGTGTGCAGCCCGCCGGCCATTGCTTCGAGCAGGATGCCGCCATGCGAATGCACGATGGGCTTGGGCAGGCCCGTTGTGCCGCTGGAGTAGACGATCCACAGCGGATGGTCGAAAGGCAGCCACGCCGGTGCAAAGCCGCGGGTCTGGTCGTCGTCGCGCGCGCAGATGGCGCCGAAGTCGGCCGCGTCCTCCAGCGCCGGCGCCTGCGCCAGGTTGTGCACGCCGATGACGTGGCGCAGGCTGGGCAGCTGACTGCGCAGCTCGCGCACCACGTCGGCGCGGACTATGTCGCGCCCGGCCCAGGTCACGCCGTTGACCGCGATCAGCACCTTGGGCTCGATCTGGCGAAAGCGGTCGAGCACCGCGCCGGTGCCCATGTCGGGCGCGCACACGCTCCACACCGCGCCGATCGACGCGACGGCCAGGAAGGCGACCGCCGCCTGCGCGATGTTGGGCAGGTAGGCGGCCACGCGGTCACCCGGCTCAACGCCCTGCTTCCGAAGGTGCAGCGCCAGCGCCGCGACCTGGCGGCGCAGCTCGGGCCAGGACAGCTCGGTCACATCGCCGTGCTCGTTCTCACAAATGATGGCGGCCAGGCCCGCGGCGTGCGCCGCGTCCACATGGCGCAGCGCCTGCTGCGCGTAGTTGACCTGCGCGCCCGGGAACCACTCGGCGCCGGGCATCACGTTGCGCGCGAGTACCGCCCGGTGCGGCGTGGGCGAGCACAGTTCGAAATAGTCCCAGATGCTTTGCCAGAAGGCGTCCAGGTCGCTGACCGACCAGCGCCACAGCGCTGCGTAGTCGTCGAACTGCAGGCCGTGCCGCTCGCGCAGCCAGTCCTGGTACAGGCGGATCTGGGGAACGTAGGGGGGATTGTGGGAAGGGGTGGTGGCAGAGGTGTTCATGGCGCTGCATCTTTACCCCGACCCGCGCCAGCGGCAAGCGTGAAACCCAGCACGGGCGCGCCCTGCGGGCGCTATCGGGGGCCAAAAATGTCACCCAGGCGACGCCGCCGCGCCACCGATACACTGCCCGTCCATGAACGTCAACCTGCTGCTGCTGACCCTGGCCCAGGGCCTGTTTCTGGTCAACAACGTCACCTTCATCGCAATCAACGGCCTGGTCGGCCTGCAACTGGCGCCCTACGGCTGGATGGCCACGCTGCCGGTGATGGGCTACGTGGTCGGCGGCGCCATTTCCGCGCCGCTGGTGGCGCGCACGCAGACGCGCTTTGGCCGGCGCGGGTCGTTCCAGATCGGCCTTGCGATAGCGCTGGCGTCGGCGCTTCTTGCGGCCTACGCAGCCTGGTCGCGCCATTTCACGCTGCTGCTGGCGGCCACCGCGATTGCCGGCTACTACAACGCCAACGGCCAGCTCTACCGCTTTGCCGCGGCCGAGCTGGTCGCGCCCGGCTGGCGCGAAAAAGCCGTCTCGCTGGTGCTCGCGGGCGGGCTGCTCGGCGGCGTCATCGGCCCCAACCTGGCCGCGTGGACGCGCGCGCTGCTGCCCACGCCCTTCGTCGGCGCCTACCTGGCGCTGGCCGCCGTCGCGCTGCTGGCCATGGGCGTGGTGGCGCTGATCAAATTCCCCGCTGTGCACGCACACGCCGCCCACGCGGCCAAGGGGCGCAGCCTGGGCCAGATCATGCGCCACCCGGTGTTCATCGTCGCCACGCTGGGCGCTGCCATGGGCTATGGCGTGATGAACCTTTTGATGGCCGCCACACCGCTGGCCATGGACATGTGCGGCTTCGACTTCGGCGCCACCGCCCAGGTGCTGCAGTGGCACGTGATCGGCATGTATGCGCCGGGCTTTTTCACCGGCAGCCTGATCAAGCGCTGGGGCGTGCTGCCCGTGATGGGCCTGGGCGTGCTGCTCAACCTGGTGTGCGTGGGCGTGGCGCTGTCGGGCGTGGGCATGACGCACTTTCTGCTGTCGCTCACGCTGCTGGGCGTGGGCTGGAATTTTCTGTTCACCGGCAGCACCACGCTGGCGCTGACCGCCTACCGCCCCGAGGAAAAAGACCGCGCGCAGGCGGCGATCAACTTCTGCGTGTTCGCGACCATGGCGCTGACCTCGTTCGCCTCGGGCGCGCTGGTGACGACGCAGGGCTGGCTGTGGCTCAACCTCGGCTCCCTCGCGCCACTGGCCATCACCGCGGCCGCGCTGCTGTGGCTGGCGCTGCGCCGGCGCACGCTGGCAACGTCGATCTGAGAGCGTGTTTACGATCTTTTCATAGTGCCCGTTGCCCCGCAAAAGCGGTGGCTGCAAGGCGCAAAGCGCAGCCGGGCTGGTGGCCCGGCGAGTATTTGCAACGCCGCAGACGCTGCTTTTGCGGGGCAACCCTTCGGGCAATGCAGCAAAAAGCCGCACTCAGCGTTGCGCACCTTGTCCAGGCCACCAGCATGGCCTGCGGCGCGCGCCTCGATTGCGGCTTTTTGCTGCATTGCGGGCATCATGAAAAGATCGTAAACACGCTCCGAGGAAACAGACGATGCAACGCAATTGGTACGAGCTGCGCCTTCCGCCGCCGGTCATCGACGGCCTGTGCGCCCTCGTCATGTGGGCGCTGGCGCGCGCCCTGCCCCAGGCACAGCTGTGGCCCCAGGGTCAACTCTGGGCCACGGTGGCCGCGCTGGTGCTGGCGGCCCTCGGCGGCGCGCTGGCGCTGGCGGGCCTGGCGCACTTTGCCCGCGCACGCACCACCTTCAACCCGCTGGCGCCGCAGCACACGCGCGCGCTGGTCACCAGCGGGGTCTACCGCATCACGCGCAACCCCATGTACCTGGGCATGCTGCTGGTGCTGGCCGGCTGGGCGCTGTGGCTGGGCAACGCGGCCAGCTGGCTGGGCCTGCCGCTGTCGGTCGCGCTGCTCACCTGGCTGCAGATCCTGCCCGAGGAGCGCTTTCTGCGCGCACGCTTTGGCGCCGCGTTCGACGACTACCTGCGGCGTACGCGGCGCTGGCTGTGAAGCGGCGGACAATCGCGCCATGACGCTGCCTCACCGCCTTCGCACTCACGCCCGCATCCGCCAGCTGGCGTGCTCCGCATGCGCCGCGCTGGCGCTGGCCGCCCTGGCCTGGCCCGCCGCCGGCTGGGCCCAGGTGGTGCGCTGCACCGACCCGGCCACCGGCAGCGTGACCTATACCAACGGCCGCTGCGACGCAGGCGCGCGCGGCGTGGAGATTGCGCCGCCGCCAAGCGCCGAGGACATCGCCCGCGAGCGCCAGCAGGCCGCCGAGGCCGAGCAGCGCAAGCAGGCGCGCCGCGCGCAAGAACACGCAGCCGCCCAGGCCGCGGCCCAGGCACAGGCCGCGCCGGCGCCGGCCCAGCCGCCCGACCCCGCCCAGTCCAGCGCCTGCCGCCAGGCGCGCCAGGCACTGGCGCAGCAGCTGGCCACGCTCGACCCCAGCCTGTTCGATACCCGCGCGCGCCTGGACGCCGCCCAGCGCCAGGCCGACCTGGCCTGCCTGACGCCCTACGAGCAGGCGCGCATCGCCAGCGAACGCGCGGCCGATACGGCGAGCACGGCACCGGTCATCGTCGTGCCGCCCCCGCACCAGCGCCCGCCACACCACCAGCGCCCGCCGCGCCCACAGCCGCGCGAGATCACGCACTGCAACGTGTTTCGCTGCTACGACAGCCGCGGCAATACCTACCCGATTCCCTGAAATCAACCGCGCAGCCCCTCGGCCACCGTCGGGTAGCGCAGCACCAGGCGCAGCTCGCGCGCCAGGCGCACGGTGCGCAGGCGGCGCGACTCGCCCATGAAGCTCAGCAGCGTCGCGGGCAAGACCTCGGCTGCCTGCGCGCGCGCCACGCGCGGCGGGCGCGGCAGGCCGTACAGGTCGGCCGCCAGGTCAAAGTAGTCGCCCATCTTCAGGTCGCTGGCGTCGCTTGCGTGGTAGGTGCGCAGCGCCCGGCCGCGCCACAGCGCCGCCAGGCAGGCGCGCGCCAGGTCGTCGGCGTGGATGTGGTTGGTGTAGACGTCGTCCTCGGCACGCAGCACCGGCGTTGCGCGCAGCAGGCGCCCCTGCGGCGTGCCGCCCGCGCGATCGGCGGCGTAGATGCCTGGCGCGCGCAGCACGCTGGTGCGCACGCCCCCCGAGCGCCCGAGCAGGCGCAGCATGTCCTCGGCGTCGACGCGGCGCTGCGCGCGCGCCGTTGCCGGCGCCACCGGGCGCGACTCGTCGACCCACTGGCCGGCGCAGTCGCCATAGACGCCGGTGGTCGAGACATAGACCAGGGCCCGCGGCGCGCTGCGCCGGCGCAGCGCCTGCACCAGCGCGCGGGTGCGCGTGTCGTGCGCGCCCCGGGCCGGCGGCGGCGCCAGGTGCAGCAGCTGTGTGGCCAGGCCGGCAAAGCGGGCCAGCGTGGCCGGCGCGTCCAGGTCGCCCGCCAGCGGCACCGCGCCCGCGGCGCGCAGTTGTGCTGCGCGCGCCGGCTCGCGCAACAGCACCAGCACGCGCGGGCCGCGCCCGTGCTGCAGGGCGCGCGCCTGCTGGCGCAGCACGCGCTGGCCGACGTCGCCGCAGCCGACGATCAGCAGGCGCGGACGGCGAAAGCGCGCCGGCAGCGCCCCCAGGGGGTTTTGGTTCGAAGGCAAAATAGACTGTTTTTGACCGAAACAAACAAGGATAACCAGTCCATGACGACTTCCGAGTCCGGGCACAAGGTCACGGTCGCGCCCAGCGGGCGCAGCTTCAGCACGCACAACGGCGAGACCATTCTGGCTGCGGCGATCCGCGCGGGCATCGGCCTGCCCTACGGCTGCCGCGACGGCGCCTGCGGTTCGTGCAAGTGCAAGAAGCTCGAAGGCGCGGTGGTGCACGGCCCGCACCAGCCGCGCGCGCTCAGCGCCGAGGAGGAGCAGGCCGGCATGATCCTGACCTGCAGCGCCGTGGCGCTGGGCGACGTGGTGATCGAGTCGCGCCAGGTGACCGACGAGAGCGCCTTCCCGGTCAAGAAGCTGCCGGTGCGCATCGCACGGATGAGCCGCCTGGCACACGACGTGATGGAGCTGCGCCTGCAACTGCCCGCCGGCACGCCGCTGCGCTACCACGCGGGGCAGTACATCGAGTTCGTGCTCAAGGATGGCGCGCGCCGCTCATATTCGATGGCCAACGCGCCGCACACGCTGGCCACCGAGCCCATGGTGCAGCTGCACCTGCGCCACATGCCAGGCGGCCTGTTCACCGACCACGTGTTCGGCGCGATGAAGGAGAAAGACATCCTGCGCATCGAGGGGCCGTTCGGCAGCTTCTACCTGCGCGAGGACGGCAGCAAGCCCATCATCGCGCTGGCCTCGGGCACCGGCCTGGCGCCGATCAAGGCGCTGATCGAGCACCTGCAGCACCTGGGCAGCACACGCCCCATCACGCTGTACTGGGGCGCGCGCCGCCCGCGCGACCTGTACCTGGACGCCTGGGTGCGCGCGCAGCAGCAGGCCATGCCGCAGCTGACCTATGTGCCCGTCGCCTCCGACGCGCTGCCCGAGGACGGCTGGCAGGGACGCACCGGCTTTGTGCACCAGGCGGTGCTGCAGGACTTTGCCGACCTGTCGGGCCACGAGGTCTACGCCTGCGGCGCGCCCGTCGTCGTCGATGCGGCGCTGGCTGCCTACACCAAAGAACGCGGCCTGCCGCCCGAAGCCTTCTACGCCGACGCCTTTACCAGCGAGGCCGACAAGCACGACGCCCGGCCCGAAGCGGCAACCCTTTGAACCACCCCATCCCCAAGGAGTCCTGATGCAACGCAGACAACTGCTGCTGGCCGCCACCTTCGCGGCCGCCCTGGCCAGCCCGCTGACACACGCCCAGAACGGCCCGATCCGCCTGATCGTGCCCTACCCGCCGGGCGGGCCGCTGGACATCACCGCGCGCGTGCTGGCCGAAGGCGTCAAGGACACGCTGGGCACCGTGGTCGTCGAGAACAAGGCCGGCGCGGGCGGCAACATCGGCGCCGACGTGGTTGCCAAGGCCGCGCCCGACGGCACGACCATCGGCATCGCCGCCACGGCCACGCACGCGGTCAACCCCTGGCTGTTCAGCAAGATGCCCT
The DNA here is from genome assembly GCF_039538025.1 of Comamonas faecalis. Taxonomy (NCBI): domain Bacteria; kingdom Pseudomonadati; phylum Pseudomonadota; class Betaproteobacteria; order Burkholderiales; family Comamonadaceae; genus Comamonas; species Comamonas faecalis. The sequence goes on along the minus strand of NZ_BAABBP010000001.1, from coordinate 118,099 downwards.
ACGACGCGGGCCGCGACTTTGCCGGCGTCACGCAAATGGTGCGCGTGCCCAACGTGCTCGTCGTCAACGCCGATCGCGCGGCCAGGCTCGGCATCAACTCGCTGGCCGACCTGGTCGCCTACGGCAAGGCCCACCCGGGCCAGCTCAACTACGGCAGCGGCGGCAACGGCAGCGCCGGCCACCTGGCCGGCGAGCTGTTCAAGCACCAGGCGGGCATTTTTGCGCTGCACATTCCCTACCGCGGCGCCAACCCGGCGCAGCTGGCGCTGCTGGCCGGCGAGGTGGACTTCAACTTCGACAACCTGGCCGCCGCCGCGCCCAACATCAAGTCGGGCAAGCTCAAGGCACTGGCGGTCACCTCGCTGAACCCCAGCCCGATGCTGCCCGGCGTGGCGCCGATGTCGGCCCGCTACCCGGGCTTTGCCATCGACACCTGGTGGGGCCTGGTCGCCCCCGCGGGCACGCCCGCGCCGGTGCTCGACAAGCTGAGCCAGGCCTTTGGCGCGGCGCTGGCGGCACCAGCCACGCGCGAGCGCTTCGAGAACCTGCTGGCCGAGCCCGTGGCCAGCACGCCCGCGCAGTTCGACCAGTTCATGGCCGCCGAGCGCGCCAAATACCAGCCGCTGGTGAAGGCCTCGGGCGCCAAGGTCGACTGACACAGCTGCCCTGCCTACGGCGCAGCCGCCTGGCGACGGGCGGCTGCGCTTTTTTGTGTCCGGCACCGGTGGTCCGTGGGCGCTGTCCCCTGCGGTACAGACCCGGTTTGTGCGTCGGCGCGCCGCCCCATCACAATGGCCGTTTCATTCCATTTCTATATCGATCGAGTACGCGAAGGTGAAGCGCAGACAGTGCTGCAGCACGACAAGCGAAGCCAACAAAGTAATCGGTTGATATAGAAATGGAATCAGCAAACAGAAACAGGAGACACACCAATGACCGCCCCCATCTCCCCGGCCGTGCGCCGCCAGACCATCGCCGACGTGCTCACGCGCACCGCGCTGCGCCTGCCCCACAAGACGGGCATCGCCTGCGGCGGCACTCGCTGGAGCTATGCCGAGTTCGACACGCTGGTCTCGCGCCTGGCCGCGGGCCTGGCGGCCATTGGCGTGGCCGAGGGCGACAAGGTGGCCGTGCTGGCGCGCAACTCGCACGGCTTTGCCGCGCTGCGCTTTGCGCTGGCGCGCCGCGGCGCGGTGCTGGTGCCGATCAACTTCATGCTCAAGGCCGACGAGGTAGCCTTCATCCTGCGCCACGCCGGCGCGCGCACGCTGGCCACCGACAGCGGCCTGGCCGAGCTGGCCCAGGCAGCGGCACGCCTGGACACGCAGGTGGCGCAGTTCATCTGGCTGCCCTCCGAGGAAGACAGCGCGCCGGTGGCCGGCATGCACGACTTCCACCAGCTGGCCGCCTGCACCGATGCCCTGCCCGAGCCGCAACTGGGCAGCACCGACGTGGCGCAAATCGTCTACACCAGCGGCACCGAGTCGTCGCCGAAGGGTGCGATGCTGACGCACGACGCGGTGCTGTGGCAGTACGTCAGCTGCGTGATCGACGCCGAGATCGCCGAGGCCGACGTGACTCTGCACGCGCTGCCGCTGTACCACTGCGCGCAGCTGGACGTGTTCTTCGGCCCGGCCGTCTACATGGGCAGCACCAACGTCATCACCGCAAAGCCGACGCCCGACAACCTGCTGGCGCTGCTGCAGCAGCACGCCATCACCAGCTTCTTCGCGCCGCCGACGGTGTGGATCGCGCTCCTGCGCTCGCCGCTGTTCGACCCGGCGCGCCTGACCCACCTGGCCAAGGGCTACTACGGCGCATCGATCATGCCGGTGCAGGTGCTCAGGGAGATGGCCGAGCGCCTGCCCGCGGTGCGGCTGTGGAACCTGTACGGCCAGACCGAGATTGCGCCGCTGGCCACGCTGCTGCTGCCGCAGGATCAGCTGCGCAAGGCCGGCTCTGCCGGGCGCGCGGCGCGCAACGTGCAGACGCGCATCGTCGACGACCGGATGCAGGACGTCGCGGTCGGCGAGGTGGGCGAGATCGTGCACCGCTCGCCCCACCTGATGCTGGGCTATCTGCACGACGACGAGCGCACGCTGGCGGCGTTCGAGGGCGGATGGTTTCACAGCGGCGACCTGGGCACCATCGACGACGAGGGCTTCATCACCGTCGTCGACCGCAAGAAGGACATGATCAAGAGCGGCGGCGAGAACGTCGCCAGCCGCGAGGTCGAGGAAATGATTTACCGCATGCCCCAGGTCAGCGAGGTGGCGGTGATCGGCCTGCCCGATCCCAAGTGGGTCGAGGCGGTGACCGCCATCGTCGTCGTCAAGGACGGCCACGCCCTGGACGAGGCCGCCGTCGTCGCGCACTGCAACCAGCACATGGCGGGCTTCAAGGCGCCCAAGCGGGTGGTCTTCGTCGACCAGCTGCCCAAGAACCCCAGCGGCAAGCTGCTCAAGCGCGCGCTGCGACAGCAGTACCTGTCAGAGGCCGGGTAATTCCATTTCTATATCGATCGAGTACGCGAAGGTGAAGCGCAGACAGTGCTGCAGCACGACAAGCGAAGCCGACAAAGTAATCGGTTGATATGGAAATGGAATAACCCGGCCGGGGCGCAAGTCACCACCAATCACCGTCCAGACGCGCCAGCCGCTGGCCGGCCACCGCCTGCAGCGCGGCAGCATCCACCTGCTCGGGTGATATTTCCGCCAGCGGCAGCAGCACGAAGGCGCGCTCCTGCATGCGCGGGTGCGGCAGCTGCAGCGCCGGCGTATCCAGCCGCTGGCCGGCGTAGAGCAGCAGGTCCAGGTCCAGCGTGCGCGGCGCGTTGCGGTAGGGGCGCTCGCGCCCGGCGGCGTTCTCGATGGCCTGCAGAGCGTGCAGCAGCGCCAGCGGCGCAAGCGTGGTGTCCAGCCGCGCCACGGCGTTGAGGTAATCCGGGCCAGCGGCGTCCACCGGTGCGCTGGTGTACAGCGACGAGACCTGCTGCAGCCGCGTGCCGGGCAGCTGCGCCAGCGCCCGCACCGCCGCGGCAAGCGCGGCGCGCGCATCGCCCAGATTGGCGCCCAGGCCGACCCAGGCCGCGCTCACGCGCCGTCGCCGGGCGGGTGCTGCGCCTCGCCCTGGCCGCTGCCGGCGGGCTTGCGCCGGCGCCGGCGGCGTTTCTTGGGCGCGTCATGCGGCACGCCGTCGCCGGCGTCCGGCGGGGCCATGTCTGCATCTTCATGCGCTGCCAGCGCCTTGGCCACGCCGCGCGCCGGGGCGGCACCGGCCTTGGCCGGCGCCTTGCGCTGGCGCTCGCGCTGCGACTGGCGCAGCTGCTCGCGCACCTGGGCGAGCATGTCCTCGCGGCGGCCGTCGTCGGCAATCGAGAACTCCTGCCACCAGCTGACCAGTTCCTCCTCGACCTCGCCCACGTCGGCGCGCAGACGCAGAAAGTCGAATCCGGCGCGAAAGCGGATGTGCGCCACCATGCCAAAGGGCTGATTGCCCGAGCGCTTCTCGAAGCGCGGCTGCATGGCCCAGATCTCGCGCATGTCGGCGGCCAGCTTGCCGCGGCCCGACACGTCGCCGATGCGCTGCTCGAACACCGAGTCGATCGCGCCCTGCAGTGCCGGAAACGCGTGTTCGCCGCGCGCCAGGTTGTGCTGCCAGCGCTCCTGCACGTCCTGCCACAGCACGCAGGCCAGCAGAAAGCTGGGCGCGACGGCCTTGCCCTCGCCCACGCGCCGGTCGGTGTCGGCCAGCACGGCCTTCACCATGGGCAGATCGGCGCGCGCGACGACGATGTCGAGCAGCGGGTAGATGCCGCGCGCCAGGCCCAGCTTCCTGAGCTGCTCGACCGAGGCCAGCGAATGCCCGGTCTGCAACAGCTTGAGCATTTCGTCGAACAGCCGGCTTTGCGGCACCTCCTGCAGCAGGTGCTCGCTGGCGACCAGCGGCTTGGCCGTCTTGGGCTCCAGCGCAAAGCCCAGGCGCGAGAGCTTGGCGGCAAAGCGCACCGCGCGAATGATGCGCACCGGATCCTCGCGGTAGCGCGCGGCGGCGTCGCCAATCATGCGCAGCACGCGTGCATTGGCGTCGGCAATGCCCTTGTGGTAGTCGACGACGATCTGCGTCTCGGGGTCGTAGTACATCGCGTTGACGGTGAAGTCGCGCCGCGCGGCGTCCTCATCCTGCGGGCCCCAGACGTTGTCGCGCAGCACACGGCCGCTGGAATCCACCGCGTGCTTCATGCCGGCCAGGGCCGCCTTGCTGGTCTTCTCGTTGCCGCTGACCTGCTCGGCGGCGGTGTTGTCCAGGTAGGCGCGGAAGGTGGAGACCTCGATCACCTCGTGCTCGCGCCCGCGCCCGTGCACCACGTGCACGATGCGAAAGCGCTTGCCGATGATGAAGGCGCGGCGGAACAGCCCTTTGACCTGCTCGGGCGTGGCGTTGGTGGCCACGTCGAAGTCCTTGGGTTTGAGGCCCAGCAGCAGGTCGCGCACCGCGCCGCCGACGATGTAGGCCTCGAAGCCAGCGTCCTTGAGCGTGCGCACCACGTCCACGGCGCGCCGGTCCACCAGCTGCGGGTCGATGCCATGCACACTGGCGGGCACTTCCTGGCGCTTGCCGAAGCGGCGCTTGCCGCCCTTGCCGCCGGCGCCGTGGCCCAGCAGCTTGTCGATGAATTGTTTGATCATGTTTTTTCGTTGAACAGTTCGAGCACGGGCCAGCCGCGCTCCGTGGCCAGCGCGCGCAGGCGCTCGTCGGGGTTGGTGGCCACGGGGTGTTGCACGCGTTCGAGCAGCGGCACGTCGTTGAACGAGTCGCTGTAGAAGGTGGCGTCCACGTCCTCCCAGCCCAGGCCGCGTGCGGACAGCCATTCCTGCATGCGCGCGACCTTGCCCTCGCGCATCGACGGCACGCCGTCGATCTCGCCGGTGATCCAGCCGTCGGCGCCGCGCGCCAGCTGCACCGCCACCAGCTCCCGCACGCCCAAGAGCTGGGCGATGGGGCCGGTGACGAACTCGTTGGTCGCGGTGATGATGACCACCTCGTCGCCCGCGTCGCGGTGGCGCGCCAGCAGCGCCAATGCCTCGGGGCGCACCGCCGGCACGATCACCTCGCGCATGAAGCGCGCATGCGCCTCGGCAGCGGCCTCGGGGCCGGCGCGGCGCACCGCGTCGGTGGCAAAGCGCACGTAGTCGTGCACGTCCAGGCGCCCGGCCAGGTAGTCGTCGAAGAAGGCCTGGTTGCGCCGCCCGAAGTCGCCCGGGTCGCACCAGCCGATGCGGATGGTGAACTCGCCCCACTCGTAGTCGGAGTCCAGCGGCAGCAGCGTATGGTCGAGGTCGAACAGCGCCAGCCGCGTTCGGGCGGGCGCTGGTGCGCAGGTTGGTGGGTCAGTGGTCATGCAACAGGAAAGAAGAAAACAACGGCACCCATGCTCATTCGCTCTCCAGCATGGTCTTGAGCAGCGCGATGGTGATCGCGCGCTGCGAGCGCAGCGCAAACGCGTCCAGGCGTTCGAGCAGCGCGCTCAGGCTGGCCAGGTCGCGCGAGAAGCGGCTTTGCATGTAGTCCAGCACCTCGTCGGACAGGAACACGCCGCGCGCGTCGGCCTGCTGGCGCAGTACCGCGCGCCGCCCGGCGTCGTCCGGCGGCTGCAGCCCGAACACGTGGCCCCAGCCCAGGCGGGTACGCAAGTCGTCGCGCAGCGGCAGGTCGGCCGGCGGCACGTCTCCCGCGGCCAGCACCCAGCGCGCCGCGCCCTGCATGGGGTTGATGGCGTTGACGAACCAGTTGAACGCCTGCGCCTGCTGCGCGCTGTCGTACAGGTGCACGCCGTCGAGCAGCACCGCGCTCCAGCGCTCGTCGAACGCAGCGGCATGCGCCACCGACGGATCCATCCAGCCGCAGACCGCGCCCTGCTCGCGCAGCGCCTCGTGCACCGCGCGCAGCAAGTGTGTCTTGCCGCTGCCGGCCGCGCCCCACAGATAGGTGGGCACCGGCGGATAGGCACTGCCACCTGCGCCCAGCGCCAGGCGCAGGTGCTGCAGCGCCTGGGCATTGGGGCCGGGGTGAAAGTTGTCCAGCGTCGGGCCTGGCGTCAGCCCGATGTCCAGGGCCAGCTGCCTCATCGCAGCGCAGGCCTGCCGCGGCAGGGGTGGAAAAACAACATGGAAGGCATGAAATACAGGCAGCGGCGCGGTGGTGCGCCAGGGTGCGCGGCATGCGCCAGGGCCGCCCGGTGTGCGTTTGCCCCCTGGCGGGGCGGGTCACTTGGACACTCCGGGACAGTCCGCGATTCTACGGCGGCTTAAAATTCGCCGTTTGCTGTCCACCCCAAGCGCTTGCATCTTCCATGAGCACCACACCCTCCCCCATTTCCTACAAAGACGCCGGCGTCGACATCGACGCGGGCGACGCGCTGGTCGAGCGCATCAAGCCTCTGGCCAAGAAAACCATGCGCGAGGGCGTGATGGCCGGCATCGGCGGCTTTGGCGCGCTGTTCGAGGTGCCCAAGAAGTACAAGGAGCCGGTGCTGGTCAGCGGCACCGATGGCGTGGGCACCAAGCTCAAGCTGGCCTTCGAGTGGAACATGCACGACACAGTGGGCATCGACCTGGTGGCGATGAGCGTCAACGACGTGCTGGTGCAGGGCGCCGAGCCGCTGTTCTTCCTGGACTACTTCGCCTGCGGCAAGCTGGACGTGGACACGGCGGCGGCCGTGGTCGGCGGCATTGCCCGCGGCTGCGAGCTGTCGGGCTGCGCGCTGATCGGCGGCGAGACCGCCGAGATGCCCGGCATGTATCCCGCCGGTGAGTACGACCTGGCCGGCTTTGCGGTCGGCGCCGTCGAAAAATCAAAAATCCTGAACGGCCAGAACGTGCAGGCGGGCGACGTGGTGCTGGGCCTGGCGTCGAGCGGCGTGCACTCCAACGGCTTTTCGCTGGTGCGCAAGTGCATCGAGCGCGCCGGCAGCGGCGCGCCGGCCACGCTGGACGGCAAGCCCTTCAAGCAGGCGGTGATGGAGCCCACCCGCCTGTACGTCAAGAGCGTGCTGGCCGCACTGGCCGCGCACCCGCATTCGGCCGCGCAAGGCGGCATCAAGGCGCTGGCGCACATCACCGGCGGCGGGCTGCTGGAGAACATTCCGCGCGTGCTGCCCGACGGCCTGGCCGCGCAGCTGGGCCGCGGCAGCTGGCCGCAAACCGAGCTGTTCGCCTGGCTGCAGGCCACCGCCGGCATCGACGAGGTCGAGATGAACCGCACCTTCAACAACGGCATCGGCATGGTGGTCGTCGCCGCGGCCGATGCCGCCGACGCCGTGGCCGCCACGCTGCGCGCCCACAGCGAGACGGTGCACGCCATCGGCACCATCGCGCCGCGCGGCCAGGGCAACGCCGTACAGCTGGTCTGACGCAGGCGCGGCCCCTGCCCCAGCATCTCCACCGCGCACCAGCGACCCACCCATGCCCTCTTCGCAACACGCGCACCACGGCGCCGGCGCCGTGGTCTCGCGCCCGGTCATCTGGGCCAGCTACCTGCTGATGGCTGCGGCGCTGCTGCTGGTCATGGTCTATGGCCTGCTGCCGGGCATGCTCAGCCTGTGCCTGGGCTTCGTGCTCACGCGCTGGGTGGCCGGGCAACTGGCGCGCCTGCCTGGCGGCCTGCCGCTGCGCCACCAGACGCTGGCGGCCACCGTCGTCATGCTGTTGTCGCTGCTGCCCATCGTGCTGGCGCTGTCGCAGTCGCGCAGCTATGTGCTGGCCGCGCCGCAGCAGTACCGCGAACTGCTCGATTTTCTGGCGCGCACCGTGCTGGAGCTGCGCGACAAGCTGCCGCCGGACATGGCAGCCCAACTGCCCGACGAGGCCCAGGAGGTCCAGCGCGCGCTGGCGTCCTACCTGGCGGCCAAGGCCGGCGCGCTGGCGCATACCGGCCGCATCTGGCTGGGCGGGCTGCTGTACGTCTACATGGGCCTGCTGATCGGCGCGCTGGCCGCCGCGCGCGCGCCCAGCCACCGGCGCCGGCCTCTGGCGCAGCAGCTGACGCTGCGCACCACGCGCATGGGCGAGGCCTTCAGCCAGATCGTCGCCGCGCAGTTCTGGATCGCCTCGTTCAATACCCTGCTCACCGCCATCTTCCTGCTGGCGATCCTGCCCTGGTGGGGCATGCGCCTGCCCTACACGCCGGCGCTGATCACGCTGACCTTCGTCGCCGGGCTGGTGCCCATCGTCGGCAACCTGCTGTGCAACACGGTGCTGACACTCGTCGGCCTGTCGGTCTCGCCGGCCGTCGCCGCCGCCTGCCTGGCTTTCCTGGTGCTGATCCACAAGGCCGAATACGTGATCAACGCCAAGGTGGTCGGCCAACGCACGCACATGAGCGTGTGGGAGCTGCTGGCCGTGATGTTCTTTGCGGAGGCGGTCTTCGGCCCCGCCGGCCTGGTGGCCGCGCCGCTGTTCTACGCCTACCTGAAAAAGGAATTGCAGGCGGCGCGCCTGGTCTGACGCCGCCATTCGCCACTGTCACGCGCCACCCACACCCGGTATCGCACCGACTCGCCAACGCGGCTGCGTTGGGCTATCCTGCCGAGCTGCCGGCGCCCGCTGCGCCACCCCGCAACCACCCTACCGGAGAGACAACCCATGACCTTGCTCGTCGCCTATGTTCCCCGCCCCGAAGGCCAGGCAGCGCTGGACGCCGCCATTGAGATCGCCGTCAACAACAACGAGGAGCTGATCGTCGTCAACGCCGGCCCGGGCGGGCGCGACGACGCCAGCATCGTCAACGGCTACGAGGTCGAGCGCGTGGAAGAGCGCCTGGCGGCCCTGCCGATCAAGGCACAGTTCAAGCAGTTCGTGCGCGGCAAGGGCACGATCGAGGAGATCGAGGAACTGGTCGACACAATGAACGTGCGCGTGCTCGTCATCGGCCTGCGCAAGCGCTCGCCGGTGGGCAAGCTGCTGATGGGCAGCATGGCCCAGGAAATCCTGCTCACGGTCTCCTGCCCGGTGCTGGCGGTCAAGGCCAACTGACCCAGCGGATCGCCGCCACTGCACATCACGGAGTACGCCTGCGCGTACTCCGTTTTACATTGCACCGCCGCTGCGCAGCGCCTGCACCAGCATCGTGATGGCCTGGGCGTCCTCGGCCTGGCGGGCGTGATCCAGATAGGTCTGCAAGTCCTGAGCGGCCTCCTGCATCTGGCCCAGTTGCATGCGGGTCAGGCCGCGGTCGCGCCACTCGGGCCAGTCGCGCGGCAGCAGCACCAGCAGGCGGTCGTGCACCGCCAGCAGCCGCTGCCAGTCCTGCGCTGCGTGGTGGATTTCCTTGAGGTTGTGCAGCATGCGCGCCAGGGTTTCGCGCGGCGGCGCCGCGCGCAGGTTCGCCTCGATCAAGGCGTCGTCGTGCACCGGCGCGTCGGCGGGCAGCACCAGTTGCAGCCGCTCGCTGACCGCCTCGCGCGACAGCGACTCCCCAGTCATCGGGTCGATCACGGCCCAGCCCTGCGTCAGGCGCACCTTGACCAAGAAATGCCCCGGAAAGGACACGCCGAACGCCTTCAGGCCGATGGCCTGCGCCAGCTCCAGCCACAGCACGGCCAGCGAGATCGGGATGCCGCGGCGCGTGCGCACCACCGCGTGCAGATAGCTGTTTTCGGGTGCGTAGTAGTCGTTGAGGTTGCCGGCAAAGCCCAGCTCGCGAAAAAAGAACTGCTGCAGCAGCCCCAGGCGCTGCAGCGCCGCGGCGTCGGCCGGAATGCGCCGCTGCAGCCGCGCCAGCCAGGCGTCGACCTGGTCGAGCACCTGCTGCACGTCCAGCCGCGGGTCCTCGTCGTGGCCGATGCACGCGGCTGCCTCCAGCAGGGCAATCGGCTCCTCCTGCACCAGGCTGGCGAAATACTGCAGAGGCGTGGGAACGTCGAAATGCATGGCCATGGCGTTCGCCCTCACCGCCGCACCAGCTGGCGCAGCTTCACGCCGCTGGCCAGCAGCGCACCAAAATAAAGCAGTACCGCGGCGCCCAGCGTCGCCGCCAGCAGGCCCACGCGCTGCGCGGGATGGGCGCGCAGGGCCAGCCAGTCGAAATGCCGCGCGCCCCAGGCCAGCCACAGCGCCAGCGCCACCGACGCCAGCGCCACCTGCAGAGCAAAACGCCGCCAGCCCGGGCGCGGGCGATAGCTGCCGCAGCGCACCAGGCCGGTGAGCAGCCACAGCGCATTGCCCAGCGCGCCCACGCCGATCGACAGCGCCAGCCCCACATGCGCCAGCCAGGGGACGAGCGCCACATTGAGCAGCTGCGTGCCAATCAGCACGAAGATGGCGATGCGCACCGGCGTGCGGATGTCCTGGCGGGCGTAGAAGCCGGGCGCCAGCACCTTGACCGCCACCAGCCCCAGCAGCCCCACGCCATAACCGACCAGGGCCGCCGCGATGCGCAGCACGTCGCCGTCGTGCAGCGCGCCATAGTGAAACAACGTGGCCACCAGCGGGCGGGCGTAGACCAGCAGGCCCACGGCACAGGGAACGGCCAGCAGCACGACCAGGCGCAGCCCCCAGTCGAGCATGGCCGAGTAGCGCTCACCATCGCCCGCCGCCTGCGCGGCCGACAGCTGGGGCGTGAGCACCACGCCCAGCGCCACGCCCAAGAGCGCGGTGGGAAATTCCATCAGCCGGTCGGCGTAGAACAGCCAGGTCACGCTGCCCGGCGCCAGGTAGGAGGCGATCTGCGTATTGATCATCAGCGACACCTGCGCCACGCCCACGCCCAGCAGCGCCGGCGCCATCAGCTGCAGGATGCGGCGCACTCCTGGATTGCGCCAGGCCTGCCCGATGACTGCGGCGCTCATGCCGATGCGCGGCATCAGCGACAGGCGCATCAGCGCCGGCAGCTGCACCGCCAGCTGCAGCACGCCGCCGCCCATCACTCCGCCGACCATCGCGTAAATCGGCTCGACGCCGCGCTCGCCCAGCAGCGGCGCGCCCCACCAGGCGGCGGCGATCATGCACAGATTGAGCAGCACCGGCGTGATGGCCGGCACGGCAAAGCGCCTCCAGGTGTTCAAAATGCCCGCCGACAGCGCCACCAGCGACATGAAGCCGATGTAGGGGAACATCCAGCGCGTCATGAACACCGCCGCCTCCATGCCCTGCGGGTGCGCCCGCAGGCCGCTGGCCAGCAGCCAGACCAGCACCGGCGCGCCCACCGAGCCGACCACGCACACGGCCATCAGCACCCACAGCAGCACCGTGGCCACCGCGTCGATCAGCGCATGGGTGGACTCCTCGCCATGCTGCGCCCGGTGGCCAGCGAGCACCGGAACGAAGGCCTGGCTGAACGCGCCCTCGGCAAACAGGCGGCGAAACAGGTTGGGAATGCGAAACGCGACGTTGAAGGCGTCGGTCAGCACGTTGGCGCCAAAGACCGAGGCCATCAGGAGGTCGCGCGCCAGGCCGGTCACACGCGAGGCCAGGGTGAGCAGCGAGACGGTGGAGGCGGCTTTGAAGAGTGACACCCGGGCGAGTGTATGCGCGCCATGAGGCCGGCCGGAGAAAATTACATTCGCGCTATAATCTCCGGCTTTGCTGACAACATCCACAGACACAAGGAACTACCATCATGGCATCAGGAAAACCCCGCAAGAACCCCCGCCTGGCATCGGGCCGCAAACGCGCGCGCCAGAACGTCGCGCTCAATGCAGCCAATACCTCGCTGCGCTCCAAGTACCGCACCGCGGTCAAGAACATTGAAAAGGCCGTGGTCGCCGGCGACAAGGCCAAGGCCGCCGAGCTGTTCACCAAGGCCCAGTCCGTGATCGACACGATTGCCGACAAGGGCATCTTCCACAAGAACAAGGCCGCGCGCGACAAGAGCCGCCTGTCGGCCAAGATCAAGGCGCTGGCCGCCGCCTGACCCCCACCGTCAGGCACCCGCACGGGCGGCCCGCGCCGCCCGCCGTTTGCACTGGGTGCGCTGTCAGCAAAGCAAGAACCGCCTTCGTGGCGGTTTTTTGTTGCCCGCTCGAAAAACGACTGCACAAAAAACAAGCAACAACAAAAATACCAACGATTGCTGCGGCACGGTAGTCCGCCCGCGGCACCTGCCCATGAAAGCGCAGGCACCGCGCACCGAGGACCGCGCAAACACACCAGACGACGAGAACACGGGCAGCGCGCGCGACGAATCAAGCAACAGCGGATTTCCATAGGAAAACCCGAGTCTTGATTTCAATCAATTGCCTTCATGGAAAACCCTATTACTCTCGCGTACAGGTTTTCCCTTATTCAACAACATCTCCAGACCATGCTTGAAGCCACGCGCCGCGCAGCACGCAAAAGCCTTGCATTCCTCGCTTGCGCTGCCCTGTCTTTGTCCGTTCTGGTCGGCTCACCCTCGGTGCAGGCAAGCACCACCGCCGAAAAAATCGAGTCGCTGCTGAACAAAAAGCAGGCCATGGCGCGCCAGGACCAAAGTGGCCCGCGCCTGGCGGATTACCTGTCGGCCGCGCCGGTGCAGGAACTGGTACCCGGTGCCAACCGCCTGGGCGTGCCCGGGGGCGACCCGACGGTGGCGCCCGCCTTCACCGGTGACAAGCAGGTCGGCTATGTCTATCTGACCTCGGACGTCGTCAATACGCGCGGCTATTCCAGCCTGCCCATCGACATCCTGGTCGGTTTGTCCATGGACGGGGAAATCGTTGGCGCCAAGCTGGTCGACCACCACGAGCCCATCGTGCTGATCGGCGTTCCCGACTCGGCCGTGGTCAACTTCATCAACGGCTACGTCGGCAAGAACTACTACAAGGCGCCGCCGCGCCCGGGCGACGCGCCGCCGGTGGACATCGTCAGCGGCGCGACCGTCACGCTGATGGTCGTGGGCGACAGCATCACGCGCTCTTCGATGCTGGTGGCGCGCGCCCACATCGGCGGCGAACAAAGCACGGCCGGCGCCGCCGCAGCCGCAGCCGCAGCCGCGCCCACCGAAAAGCGCAGCATCGTCATGGACGAGGGCAGCGTCCAGTCCTGGGACGAACTGCTCGCCAGCGGTGCCATCTCGCACCTGCACGTCAGCGTCGACGACGTCAACCAGGCTTTCATCAAGAGCGGGCGCCAGGGCGCCATCGACAGGCCCGAGCCGGGCGACCCCGAGGACAGCTTCATCGACCTGTACGCCGCCCTGGTGAGCGTGCCGTCCATCGGCCGCAGCGTACTGGGCCAGGCCGACTGGGACTGGCTCAAAGAGCGCCTCAAACCCGGCCAGCAGGCCATCGTCGTGGCCGGTGAGGGGCGCTACTCCTTCAAGGGGTCGGGCTATGTGCGCGGCGGCGTGTTCGACCGCATCGAAGTGATCCAGGGCGACAACGGCATTCAGTTCAGCGATTCCGACCACGAGCGCCTGGGCGACATCATGGCCGCCGGTGCACCGAGCTTTCGCGAAATCGCGCTGTTCACCATTCCCGCCGATGCCACGTTTGACCCCACCGAGCCCTGGCGCCTGCAGCTGATGGTGCAGCGCGTGATGAACGTGCAGCAAAAGGCCTTCACGACCTTCAACCTCAACTACGAGCTGCCCGCCAGCCTGGTCAAGGTCGAACCGATTGCCGCCGCACCTGCAGCCCAAGGCGCAGCCCCAGCGGGCGCCACCGACTGGGAGCAAGACCCGCAGCTGTGGAAGCAGATCTGGATCGCCAAGACCGGGCAAATCATCGTCATCAGCTTTGCGCTGGTCACGCTCATCGGCTTGTTCTTCTTCCAGGACCAGCTGACCAAGCACGAGAAGTTCTACAAGCGCTTTCGCATTGCCTTTCTGCTGTTCTCGCTGTTCTGGATAGGCTGGTATGCCAAGGCACAGCCGTCGGTGGTCAACGTCCTGACCTTCACCCACGCGCTGATGAACGGCTTTCACTGGGACTACTTCCTGATGGATCCCATCGTCTTCCTGCTGTGGGTGGCCACCGCGGTGTCGATGATTTTCTGGAACCGCGGTGCCTTCTGCGGCTGGCTGTGCCCGTTCGGCGCGCTGCAGGAGCTCACCAACAAGCTGGCGCGCGCGCTGCACGTGCCGCAGATCAAGGTGCGCCACGGCGTGCACACCCGCCTGGCCGGGCTCAAGTACGTGATCTTCATCGGTCTGTTCGGCGTCTCGCTCTACCAGATGGCGCTGGCCGAGATGCTCGCCGAAATCGAGCCTTTCAAGACCGCCATCATCCTGAAGTTCATCCGCGACTGGCCGTTCGTGATCTTCGCCGTCTTGCTGGTGGGCGCCGGCCTGTTCATCGAGCGCTTCTACTGCCGCTACCTGTGCCCCATGGGCGCGGCGCTGGCCATTCCAGCCAAGCTGCGCATCTTCGACTGGCTGCGCCGCTACAAGATGTGCGGCAACCCCTGCCAGCTGTGTGCCGTCGAGTGCCCGGTGCAGGCGATCAAGCCCGAGGGCGACATCGACCCCAACGAGTGCATCCAGTGCCTGAACTGCCAGCAGCTCTACCACAACGACAACCGCTGCCCGCACCTGATCCAGAAGAACGCCAAGCTGCGCAAAAAGCCCGCACCCGCGTCCGCCACACCCGCAGCCCCCGTCACCGTGGTCACGCGGCGCAAGAGCATCGGCAAGGGCGACGGCGACGTCCAACCCCAGGCCCACTGAGTTTTTCGCTCCAGGCGTGTAGCAGCCCAGCACGGCACACGCCCCCCTTTTCAACTCCACAGGAGAAATCCATGTCTGATCACAACGAAGAGCAAACCAAGCTGAAGAGGCGTGGTTTCCTGGGCGCTGCCGCCGTCGGTGGTGTCGCTGCCGTGGGCGCTGCCCACCTGGCCACCAGCGCGCATGCGCAAAGCAACAAGAAAGCCCAGAAAGGCCTGACCAGCGAAGTGGGCCCGGGCGAGCTCGACGAGTACTACGCCTTCGCCTCGGGCGGCCAGTCGGGCGAGGTGCGCATTCTGGGCCTGCCCTCGATGCGCGAGCTCATGCGCATCCCAATCTTCAACATCTGCAGCGCCACCGGCTGGGGTCTGACCAACGAGAGCCGCAAGATCATGACGGAGAACCTGACGCCCGAGACGCTCAAGTTCGCCAAGCAGGCCTACGGCATGGGCGGCGTGCTGCCCAACGGCGACGCGCACCACCCCCACATGTCGTTCACCGACGGCACCTACGACGGGCGCTACATCTTCATCAACGACAAGGCCAACACCCGCGTGGCGCGCATCCGCTGCGACGTGATGAAGGTCGACAAGATCGTCGAAGTGCCCAACGCCAGCTCCATCCACGGGCTGCGCCCGCAGCGCTACCCCAAGACCGGCTACGTGTTCGCCAACGGCGAGCACATCGTGCCCATCCCCAACGACGGCAGCGTGTTTGGCGACCCCGAGAAAAACTACTGGGCCGTGTTCACCGCCATCGACGGCGACACCATGAAGATCGCCTGGCAGGTGATCGTCGACGGCAACCTGGACAACATGGACGCCGACTACCAGGGCAAGTACGCGGTCTCGACCTGCTACAACTCCGAGAAGGGCCTGAACGTCACCGAAATGTCGTCCAACGAGCAGGACTGGGCGGTGGTGTTCAACATCGCGCGCATCGAGCAAGGCATCAAGAGCGGCGACTTCAAGACCATCAATGGCGTCAAGGTGCTCGACGGCCGCCACGGCTCCAAGTACACGCGCTACATTCCGGTGCCCAACTCGCCGCACGGCTGCAACGCCGCGCCCGACCAGGTGCACATCGTGCTCAACGGCAAGCTCTCGCCGACGGTGACCATGATCGACGTGCGCAAGCTCGACGACCTGTTTGCCGACAAGATCAAGCCGCGCGACGTCGTCGTCGCCGAGCCCGAACTGGGCCTGGGCCCGCTGCACACGGCCTTTGACGGCCGCGGCAACGCCTACACCACGCTGTTCATCGACAGCCAGGTCGTCAAGTGGAACATGGCCAAGGCCATCGAGGCCTACAACGGCAAGAAGGTCGATCCCATCATCGAGAAGATCGACGTGCACTTCCAGCCCGGCCACAACCACACGACCATGGGCGAGACCAAGGAAGCCGACGGCAAGTGGCTGATCTCGCTCAACAAGTTCTCCAAGGATCGTTTCCTCAACGTCGGCCCGCTCAAGCCCGAGTGCGACCAGCTGATCGACATCTCCGGCGACAAGATGCGCCTGGTGCACGACGGCCCCAGCTTTGCCGAGCCGCACGACATGCTGCTGGTGCACCGCTCCAAGATCCGCCCGCGCCACACCTGGAAGCGCGACGACCCGATGTGGGACGACATCCGCCAGCAGGCCAAGAAGGACGGCGTGGAGCTGGAGTCGGCGGCGGAGGTAATCCGCGACGGCAACAAGGTGCGCGTCTACATGACGGCCGTCGCGCCCACTTTCAGCGTGCACAACTTCGAGGTCAACGAGGGCGACGAAGTCACGGTGGTGGTCACCAACGTCGACACCATCGAAGACCTGACGCACGGCTTCACCCTGACCGGCTACGGCCTGGCCATGGAGGTCGGCCCGCAGGCAACCTCGTCGATTACCTTCGTCGCCTCGCGCCCCGGCGTGCACTGGTACTACTGCCAGTGGTTCTGCCACGCGCTGCACATGGAGATGTCGGGCCAGATGAACGTCAAACCCAAGAAGAAAAAGGCCTGACCGCCATGCGCCTTCCCGCCGTCACAAAGCATGTGGCGGCACTGGCCGCCGCGCTGGTGCTGCAAGGCACCGGTGCGGCGCTCGTGCACGCCGCCACCATCGCGGTCCAGCCCACGGCCGACCTGCAGTCGGTCGTGGACGCGGCCGCGCCCGGCGACGTGCTCCAGCTGGCCAGCGGCGACTACCCGGGCAACCTGGTGCTGAACAAACCCATCACCCTGCAAGGCCCCGAAGACCGCAGCGCCCGCATCATCGGCGAGCGCAAGGGCCGCACCATCTGGGTCAAGGGCAACGACGTCACGCTCACGGGCCTGACGGTGCGCAACTCCGGCCTGAGCCTGGCCGACATGGACGCCGGCATCTTTCTGCACAAGGGCAGCGAGCGCGCCCACGTCGCGCACAACGACATCCTCGACAACTCGGTCGGCGTCTACCTCTGGGGCACCCGGGACGCGCTGGTCGAGCACAACCGCATCGTCGGCAATGCCGAGCTGCGCATCAACGAGCGCGGCAATGGCGTGACGGTGTGGAACGCCCCCGGCTCGCAGGTGGTGGACAACGAGATTTCGCTGGGCCGCGACGGCATTTTTTCGAACAACAGCACGCACAACGTCTTCTCGCGCAACCGCTTTCACGACCTGCGCTACGCGGTGCACTACATGTACACCAACGACAGCGTGGTCAGCGACAACATCTCGACGGGCAACCAGATCGGCTACGCGCTGATGTTTTCGCGCAACCTCATCGTCCACGGCAACATCGCCATCGACAACCTGGCCCAGGGCCTGATGCTCAACGCAACCAACTACTCGGCAGTCGACGCCAACGTCGTCATCGGCGCCGAGAAATGCGTATTCGTCTACAACTCCAACGTCAACCAGATCAAGGGCAACCACTTCGAGGACTGCGACATCGGCGTGCACTACACCGCCTCGCAGAACAACGAATTCCACGACAACGCCTTCGTCGGCAACCGCAACCAGGTCAAGTACGTGAGCACCCAGCTGGTCGAATGGTCGCACCAGGGCCGCGGCAACTACTGGTCGGACGCGTCGATCTTCGACCTTGACGGCAACGGCATTGGCGACACCGCCTACCGCCCCAACGGCATCATGGACCAGGTGGTCTGGCGCGCGCCCAACGCCCGCCTGCTGCTCAACAGCCCGGCCGTGACCATCGTGCGCTGGGCGCAATCGCAGTTCCCGGCCATCCTGCCCGGCGGCGTCGTCGACAGCGCGCCGCTGATGGAGCCGCCCGCGTCCAAGACGCTGGAC
This sequence comes from Comamonas faecalis, assembly GCF_039538025.1. Classification (NCBI taxonomy): domain Bacteria; kingdom Pseudomonadati; phylum Pseudomonadota; class Betaproteobacteria; order Burkholderiales; family Comamonadaceae; genus Comamonas; species Comamonas faecalis. Next base: position 100,182 of record NZ_BAABBP010000001.1, on the reverse strand, counting down.
GCCATCGACGCGCTGGGCATTCGCCCCGAGCAGGGCGCGGCCGGCGCGCAAAAGCGCGAGCAGGAGCGCCAGAAATGGCAAGGCGTGCCCATGAGCGCGGCGCCCGCCACCCCCTCTCTCACCCACTCGTTCATCACCCACCCAGGAGGAAGCCTGCATGGCTGATACCGCGGCCACGATCGACCTGCGCGGCGTGACCAAACGCTATGGCCGCCAGCGCGCCGTCGACGGCGTCAGCCTGCAGCTGCATGCGGGCGAATGCGCCATCCTCGCCGGCCACAACGGTGCGGGCAAAAGCACGCTGATGAAGTCCATTCTCGGCCTGATCCAGCCCGAAGAAGGCACGGTGCGCGTGCTCGGCGAGCTGGCGCACAGCAAGGCCGCCGCGCGCGCGCGCCGCCAGCTGGGCTACCTGCCCGAGACGGTGGCGCTGCACCCGTCGCTCACCGGCAGCGAGACGCTGGACTTCTACGCCAGGCTCAAAAGCCTGCCCACGGCGGGCAACCGCGCGCTGCTCGAACGTGTGGGCATTGCCGACGCGGCGCACAAGCGCGTGGGCGGCTACTCCAAGGGCATGCGCCAGCGGCTGGCGCTGGCCCAGGCGCTGCTGGGCACGCCGCGCGTCTTGCTGCTCGACGAGCCGACCACGGGGCTCGATCCCGCATCGCGCCTGCTGTTCTATGAAATCGTCGGCGAGCTGCGCGCGCGCGGCGCGGCCATCCTGCTGTCCACCCATGCGCTGGCCGAACTCGAAGGCCTGGCCGACCGTGTCTTCGTCCTGCAAAAAGGCAAGAAAATCGCCGACGGCTCGCTCGCCGACCTGCGCCGCCAGGCCGACCTGCCGGTGCGCATCCGCCTGACGCTCGCCGCGCCCCCAGCCGGCCTGCCCACGGGCTGGCAGCACATCGGCCCGCAGCGCATCGAGCTGCAATGCGCCAACGCCGACAAGATCGACCATCTGCGCCAGGCGCAGGACTTTGCCGGCCTGCGCGACATCGAGCTGGAGCAACCCGGCCTGGACGAGATGTACGCCCACTTTCTGCGCCGCGAACCCGCGGCCGCCACCCGCCAGGAGCAAGCCGCATGAACGCCACGCTCACCCTCATCGGCAAGGAAGTGCGCGACGGCCTGCGCAACCGCTGGGTGCTGGCCGTGGCCCTGCTGCTGGCGGCGCTGGCGCTGGCGCTGGGCCTGCTGGGCAGCGCGCCCACGGGCAGCGTCAAGGTCGACCCGCTGGTCGTCACCGTCGTCAGCCTGTCGAGCCTGTCGATCTTTCTCGTGCCGCTCATCGCCCTCTTGCTGTCGTACGACGCCATCGTCGGCGAGATCGACCGCGGCACCATGGCGCTCTTGCTGTCCTACCCGGTCTCGCGCGCGCAGGTGCTCACCGGCAAGTTCTGCGGCCACCTGGTCGTGCTGTCGCTGGCCATCGTCGGCGGCTATGGCGCGGCCGGCATCCTCCTGCAGCTGTGGCACGGCGGGCTCGACGTCTCGGGCTGGACGCCTTTTCTCCTCCTGATCGGCGCCAGCATCCTGCTGGGCGCGGGCTTTCTGGCGCTGGGCTATCTGATCAGCGCACTGGTGAGCGACCGCGTCACCGCCGCCGGCATTGCCGTCGGCGTCTGGCTGTTTCTGGTGGTGATCTTCGACATGGGCCTGATCGGCCTGCTCGTCGTCGACCAGGGCCGCGTCGTCACGGCGCAGATGCTCAACGTCATCCTGCTGTTCAACCCCACCGACGTATACCGCCTGCTCAACCTCACGGGCCACGAGAACATCGCCATGTTCTCGGGCATGGCGGGGCTGACCGACAAGGCCACGCTGCCCACGGCGGCGCTGCTGCTGGCCCAGGCGCTGTGGGTGGTCGTGCCGCTGACGCTGGCGGCCATGCGCTTCAAACGGAGGGCTTTGTAATGCTGACTTCATACCGCCAACCCTGGCTGCGGCTGGCCGCGGCACTAGCCCTGGCGTTGACCCTGGCCGCCTGCGGCAGCGGCGCAAGCGACGTGCCGCCGCCCCCGCCCAGCGCGCTCACCGCAAACGCCACCGGGCATTTCTGCACCATGAACCTGAGCGAGCACATCGGCCCCAAGGGGCAGATCCACCTGCGCGACAACAAGGAGATCGTCTGGTTGTCCGACGTCACCCAGGTGTTTGCCTTCACCCTGCTGCCCGAAGAGGCCAAGACCATCACCGCCATCTACGTGCAGGACATGGCCCGCGCCGACGCCCAGGGCAACCCGCCGGATGACGCCTGGATCGACGCACGCAGCGCGCATTACGTCATTCGCAGCGAATTCGTCGGCGGCATGGGCGCGCCAGACGCCCTGCCCTTTGCCGACCTTGAACAGGCGCGCGACTTCGTTGCGCGCCACGGCGGCGAGATCGTCACCTTCGACACCATGCCCGAGGACTACGTCTTCGGGCCGCAGCCCCAGACACCCGCGAAAGGCCCCGCGTCATGACCCACGCCCCCGCCACCCGCCGCCGTTTCATTCGCATCCTGGCCGCCAGCGGCGCGGCCCTGGCCGCCGGCCCGCTGGCCGCTGCGCAGCCACCCGAGCCCGTCACCTGGCAGGGCATTGCGCTGGGCGCCGACGCGCAAATGCAGCTGCTGCACCCCGACCGCGCCCACGCCGAAAAGCTGATCGCCCTGGCCGTCGCCGAGGTCCAGCGGCTGGAAAAAATCTTCAGCCTCTACCAGGACGACAGCGCGCTGGTGCAGCTCAACCGCAGCGGCCGGCTCGACCGCCCGGCGGCCGACATGGCGCGCCTCATCTCCGAAGCCCTGCAGTTCAGCCGCGCGACCGACGGCTGTTTCGACGTGAGCGTCCAACCGCTGTGGCAGCTCTACGCGCGCCAGCTGCAGGCGGGCAAACCGCTGCCGCCCGCACCACGGGACTTGCAGCGCGCGCTGGCGTCGGTGGGCTGGCAGCACGTGCTGGTGGACGAGCAGGCGATTGCCCTGGCACGCCCCGGCATGGCACTCACGCTCAACGGCATCGCCCAGGGCTACATCACCGACCGCGTCACCGAGCTGCTGCGCGCCAACGGGCTCGAGCACGCCCTGATCGACCTGGGCGAGACCCGCGCCATCGGCCGCCCCGAACACCGCGATGCCTGGCTGGCCGGCATTGCCGACCCCGCCAACCGCGCCCAGCTGCTGGGAAAAGTCGCGCTGCGCGACCAGGCACTGGCCACTTCGGGCGGCTATGGCACGCCCTTGACCGCCGACGGCAGCACCACCCACCTGTTCGACCCGCGCAGCGGCCTGGCCCGCCCGCGCTGGGCCAGCGTCACCGTGCGCGCGGCCAACGCCACCACGGCCGACGCGCTGTCCACCGCCTTCTCGCTCATGGATGAACACGCCATCACCCACGTCGCGCGCGAATACCAGGCGCAAGCCTGGCTGCTCGCCCACGGCCAGGGCCAGCAGCTCATCCGCATCGGCTGACAAAAAAGCGGCGCCTGCAAAACAGGTGCCGCGAGTCGGTGTCGGTGTGGAAGGCCAGCCCTCTGGCCGATGGCTCCATCGCGGCGGCACGCCGCGCCCGCAGCCGCTTATTTCGCGTCCGGCAGCAGGCAGGCCTCGACCACCTGCAGGCTGTTGTCCTTGGCAAAGTTCATCACGAAGTCCCAGGCCATCGGCTCGTGGCCCTGCAGGTCGCGGTGCACGACGACGCACTTGACGCCGCCCATCGACGTGGGAATGCACCAGGGCGAATAGCTCAGGTGGCTGCCCGGATTGGAGCAGGCGCCTCCCGGGCGAAACTGACTCATCACGCCTGCCAGCCTTTCGGCCCAATCACTGGGCCGAAAGGTCTTGCCTTCCTTGGTAAGGCCTTGAATGAAGACTTCTTTGGACGAGGGTGCAGCCATCGGTGGTGGAGCGTTGGAATGGGTGCGGCCTGTTGGGTCGCAACCCGGCATTCTAACTCTTATACAAGACCTGGGGTTTATACGGTGCCATGCACCGCCCGGCCTTGACGCCGCGCAACAAGCTGGAAACGCCACACTAGAATGTTCGATTTGCTGCGCCGCGACAAGACCATGTCCGCCACAGCGCCATCCATCTGAGGAGTTGATTCCCATGACCGCTACCGCCGAGGCTGCCTCGCCCCACGTGATGAACACCTATGGCCGCGTGCCCATCGCACTGGAGCGCGGCCAGGGCGTACGCGTATGGGACACCAACGGCCGGCAGTACCTGGACGCGCTGGCGGGCATCGCGGTCAACACCCTGGGGCACAACCACCCCAAGCTGGTGCCTGCGCTGCAGGATCAGGTGGCCAAGATCATCCACTGCTCCAACTATTACCACGTGCCCAACCAGGAGCGACTGGCGCAGCTCTTGACCGAGCGCGCGCACATGACCAACGTGTTCTATTGCAGCACCGGGCTGGAGGCGAACGAGGCGGCCATCAAGATCGCGCGCAAGTACGGCGTGGACAAGGGCATTGAAAAACCCGTCATCGTCGTCTACGACCACGCCTTCCACGGCCGCTCGTTCGCGACGATGACCGCCACCAGCAACCCCAAGGTGCGCAACGGCTTCGGCCCGCTGCTCGACGGTTTCCTGCGCGTCGCGCCCAACGACATCGAGGCGCTCCGGGAGGCGACCGAAGGCAACCCGAACGTCGTCGCGGTAATGATGGAGCCCATCCAGGGCGAGGGCGGCCTGCATCCGATGCGCGTGGAATACATGCAGCAGGTGCGCCGGCTGTGCGACGAGCACGGCTGGCTGATGATGTTCGACGAAGTGCAGGCCGGCATGGGCCGCACCGGCAAGTGGTTCGCCCATCAGTGGGCGGGCATCGTCCCCGACGTGATGACGCTGGCCAAGGGCCTTGGGTCGGGCGTGCCGATCGGCGCGGTGCTGGCCCACGGCGCGGCGGCGCAGGTACTGCAACCGGGCAACCATGGCACGACGTTCGGCGGCAACCCGCTGGCCATGCGCGCCGGGGTCGAGACCATCCGCATCATGGAAGAAGACCGCCTGCTGGCCAACGCCACCGAGGTCGGCGCCTATCTGAAGGCTGCGCTGGAAAAGGCGCTGCTGCCGATTGCCGGCGTCAACGAGGTGCGCGGCCAGGGCCTGATCATCGGCGTCGAGCTCGACCGCCCCTGCGGTGCGCTGATCAACCTGGCGGCCGAGGCCGGCCTGCTGCTGTCGGTCACCTCCGACAGCGTGATCCGCATCGTCCCCGCGCTCATCCTCACGCGCGAGGAAGCCGACGAGATCGCCTCCCGGCTCACCCCCGTGGTGCGCGACTTCCTGGCCCAATGAAAGCCGCCCAATGAAGCACTACCTGCAGTTCTCTGATTTTTCCGCCGACGAATACGCCTACCTGTTCCAGCGCGCGGCGGTGATCAAGGCCAAGTTCAAGGGCTACGAGAAATACCACCCGCTGGCCGACCGCACGCTGGCCATGATCTTCGAGAAGGCCAGCACGCGCACGCGCGTGTCCTTCGAGGCCGGCATGTACCAGCTGGGCGGCTCAGTCGTCCACCTGACCACCGGCGACAGCCAGCTGGGCCGCGCCGAGCCGATCGAGGACAGCGCGCGCGTCATCAGCCGCATGACCGACCTGGTGATGATCCGCACCTTCGGCCAGGACAAGATCGAGCGCTTTGCCGAGTTCTCGCGCGTGCCGGTCATCAACGGCCTGACCAACGAGTTCCACCCCTGCCAGATCATGGCCGACCTGTTCACCTTCATAGAGCACCGCGGCTCACGCGGCGACGCAGGCGACGCACTCTCATGCCTTCAGGGCAAGGTGGTCGCCTGGGTGGGCGACGGCAACAACATGGCCAACACCTGGCTGCAGGCCGCCGACCTGCTGGGCTTCACTGTGCACGTCAGCACCCCCGGCGGCTACGAGGTCGACGAGAAGCTGGCCTTTGGCGGCAAGCCCCACCGCGCCGGCTGCTACAAGGTCTTCGCCAACCCGATGGACGCCTGCCGCGGCGCCGACCTGGTCACCACCGACGTGTGGACCAGCATGGGCTACGAGGCCGAGAACGAGGCCCGCCGCAAGGCCTTCGCCGACTGGTGCGTGGACGCCGAGATGATGTCCGCTGCCCAGCCCGACGCCCTGTTCATGCACTGCCTGCCCGCCCACCGCGGCGAGGAAGTCATGGCCGACGTCATCGACGGCCCCCAATCCGTAGTCTGGGACGAGGCAGAAAACAGAATGCACGTGCAAAAGGCACTCATGGAGTACCTTTTGCTCGGCCGGCTGGCGTAGCCAGGCGGCTGTGCGCCAGCGCAGGCAGACTGTTTCGGCGCAGGCTCATGTGCGCGCAGCGCACGTGAAGCGGCCGCAGGCCGCGCGCCGAAGCCACAACGGATGCACGTGCAGAAGGCACTCATGGAGTACCTTTTGCTCGGCCGGATTGCCTGACAAGGCAAGCTGCCAGCGCGATCAACACCGGCACTCACCCCGCCGGCTGCAGCGGATAGCTGACCTGTCCGCCCTCGCCCACCACCGCCCCGGCGCTCAGCCGCGCCGGCTCGACCTTGCCCAGACCCATGATGTGCAGCACCTGGCAGCCATGCGCCAGCAGGTGGTCGGTCACGATGCGCCGGTGGCAGCGCCACCACAGCACCTCGGCGCACATGAGCGCACAGCGCTTTTGCTCTCCCAGCGCCAGAAGTTCCTGCAGGCCCTGGGCAAACGCGGGCGTGCAGGCGTAGTCGGCATAGCGGTGAAAGCTGGCGTTGCTCCACCAGCCGTTGGCGCGCGCATCCACGCCCGGCGTGCGCCCGCGCAGACCGCCCAGCGCCGCCATGTGGCAGTAGTCGATTCCCTGTGCGCGCAGCGCCGGCGCCAGAGCGTCGGCGTCGAACTGGGGCTGGGCGCGCGACCCTGTCATCTTGCGGATGTCGACCAGGCAGCCAATCTGCACCTGCCGCAGCAGCGCAGCGAACTCCTCCAGGCTGTGGTTGGAGTGGCCGATGGTGTAGAAGATCGGCGCCATCACAGGCGCTCGAGCACCGCGCCGCGATGGGCGGCGATGTGATCGGTCTTGTCGCTGCGGATTTCGTACTGCGGGTTGTCGGGCGTGGCCCGGTGACGGTGGCCCTTGTAGTCGAAGTCCTGCGTGTGCACCGCAATGATGTGACCACTCACATGGCCCGCCTCGCTGTTCCATCGCACATGGTCGCCAACCTGAAATAATCGGGTCATCGGTATATCTCCATCCGATCTTGTCGCATCCGAAATGAACGCCTATCTGCACGCCATGGTGCGCCCGCCGCACCGCTTCACGCAATAGACCGCCCTGTTTGGTGGTAGGTGCATCCCGCGCGGACGCATCGCCAGCGTTTCACCCCCCGCCCGCCTCCTGGCCTGCGACGCCAGCGACTGCCGGGCCATTTTCAGATCCGATCATGTCACTGGACGATCACCCCTGCCTGCACTGCGGAGCCTGTTGCCACGAGTACCGCGTGGAATTTTCGGTCTATGAACTGCAATCGATGGGCGGGCTGGTGCCCGACGCGCTGGCGCACGAAGTGAACGGCAACCGCTGGCGCATGAACGGCACGGCGCGCCGCCCGGTGCGCTGCGACGCGCTGACCGGCTGCCTGGGCGAGACCTCGGTGTGCGGTATTTACGAGCAGCGCCCCAGCGCCTGCCGCAGCTTCGAGATGGGCAGCGAGCGCTGCAACGAGGCCCGCGCGCGCCACGGCCTGGCGCCGCTGCCCACGCCCTGGCCCGATCTGCCGCAGGCGGCCTGACACATGAATGCGCCCGACCACCCCTGCCTGCACTGCGGCGCCTGCTGCGCCAGCCTGCGCGTGGATTTTTCGGTGATGGAGACCGAGGCCGAGGGCGGCAGCGTGCCGGACGGACTGGCTGTTCCCGTCACGCCGACCATGGTGCGCATGCGCGGCACCGACCACAGCCCGCCGCGCTGCGCGGCGCTCGTGGGCAAAGTCGGCGAGCAGGCCAGCTGCGGCATCTACGAATGGCGCCCCGGACCCTGCCGCGAGTTCGAGCCCGGCTCCGACGCCTGCCGGCGTGCCCGCGCGCGCCATGGGCTGGCGCCACTGGCCGAGCCGTTCTGACCCGGCGCGACGGCAGCGCGCAGGCTCACCCGCCGTCCGCGACGCGCTCCACACAGGCCTGCAGCTGCTGCTGCCAGGCGCGCTTGTCGGCCTCGGGTGCAAAGCTGGCGGCAAAACTGTTGTGCGCCAGCTGCCAGGCATCGCGTGCATCCAGCTGCGGCAGCGCGGCAAAGGTCTGGGTGAAGTTGTCGTTGATGTAGCCGCCGAAGTAGGCCGGATCATCGCTGTTGATCGTGGCGGCCAGCCCGGCCTGCAGCAGCTGCGGCAGGCTATGCCTGGCCAGGTCGGGGAACACGCGCAGCTTGACGTTGGACAGCGGACACACCGTGAGCGGAATGCGCTCGCGGGCCAGGCGCTGCATCAGCAGCGCGTCCTGTACCGCGCGCACGCCATGGTCGATGCGCTCGGCGCCGAGCACGTCCAGCGCCGCCCAGACATAGGCCGGCGGCCCCTCCTCGCCCGCATGGGCGACGACATGCAGGCCCAGCTCGCGGCAGCGGGCGAACACGCGGGCGAACTTCTCCGGCGGGTGGCCCAGCTCGCTGCTGTCCAGCCCCACGCCGATGAACTCGCCCAGGAACGGCAGTGCCTGCTCCAGCGTCTCGAACGCCTCCTCCTCGCTCAAGTGGCGCAAAAAGGACAGGATCAGCGCTGCGCTGATGCCCCACTGGGCGTGCGCATCCACGCAGGCGCGGCGCAGGCCACGCACCACCGTCTCCATCGCCACGCCGCGCGCGGTGTGCGTCTGCGGGTCGAAGAAGATCTCGGCGCGCACCACATTGTCGCGCGCCGCGCGCTGCAGATAGGCCAGCGCCATGTCGTAGAAATCCTGCTCGTGCAGCAGCACGCTGGCGCCGGCGTAGTAGATGTCCAGAAAACTCTGCAAGTCGGTGAACGCATAGGCGCTGCGCAGCGCCTCGATGCTGTCGTAGGGCAGGTGCACGCCGTTGCGTTGCGCCAGCGCAAAAATCATCTCGGGCTCAAGCGAACCTTCGATGTGGATGTGCAGCTCGGCCTTCGGGATGGCGGCCAGCAGCGCGGGCAGGTGGTCGGAGGCGATCGTTGGGAAGGTGGTCATCGGTGCTTGTCTCCCTGTTGTCGTGGGCATACGACTGTGCATGCCGCTCAAACACCAAGGGCTGCCCGCGGCAGCCCTTGTGTGCGGTTGCGTCAGTGCGCAAGCTTACTTGCCCGGCACCTTGCCTTCCACGCCCTCGACGTAGAACTGGATGGCCTTGAGGAAGTCGTCATCGGCCACCTTGCCGCCGGTCAGCACTTCCTTGCCCTGGTTGTCCTTGACAGGGCCGGTCCAGATCGAGAACGAGCCGTCCTTCAGGCCGGCCTTGGCTTTTTCGACGCGCGCACGCGCGTCGGCGGGCACGCTGTCGGGGACGTCGATCAGGTCGATCGCGCCCTCCTTGACGCCCCACCACTGGTTGGGGCCGACCTTCCAGCCGCCATCGAGCGCCTGGCCGACGGCGTGGGTGTAGTACGGCGCCCAGTCGATGATGGACGAGCCCAGGTGCGCCTTGGGTCCGTAGCTGGCCATCGGTGAGTTCCAGCCGAAAGCGTGCTTGCCCATCGACTCTGCGGTCTTGAGCACGGCCGACGAGTCGGTGTTCTGGAACAGCACGTCGGCGCCGGCGTTGATCAGCGTCGTGGCCGCCTCGACCTCCTTGGGCGGGTTGTGCCACTCGTTGAGCCAGACCACCTGCAGCGTGGCCTTGGGGTTCACCGCGCGCGCACCCAGCGCAAAGCTGTTGAGGTTGCGCAACACCTCGGGGATCGGCACCGTGGCGACGTGGCCGAGCTTGCCGGTCTTGCTGACGCTGCCTGCAATCAGGCCGGCCAGGTAGGCGCCCTCGTAGTTGCGCGCCTCGTAGGTGCGCAGATTCTTGGCCGTCTTGTAGCCGGTGCAGTGCTCGAACATGACCTTGGGGTTGTCCTTGGCTACCTTGAGCATCGGGTTCATGAAGCCAAAGCTGGTGCCGAAGATCAGCCCGCAGCCCTGCTTGACCAGGTCGCGCGCGACGCGCTCGGCGTCCGGGCCCTCGGGCACGTTCTCGACGAACACGGTCTGCACGCGGTCGCCGAACATCTTCTCCACCGCCTTGCGCCCGTTGTCGTGGGCAAACGTCCAGCCGCCGTCGCCCACCGGGCCCACGTAGATCCAGCCGACTTTCAAGGGCTTGCCACCCGCGGCGTAGCTGGGCAGCGCAAGCCCGGCCGCAGAGGCGGCGGCCAGTTGCAGCATCTGGCGCTTGTTCAGGTCGATCATTGGTGTCTCTCCATGGGAAGGGGTCGGGAAATTCCGTTGCGGCCCGCAGGCCGTCAACTGTTGGGGGTGAAGGGTTTGCCAAGCGACGCCGGCATGTTGGTGCGAATCCACGCCGCGTTGCGCGAGATCAGCGCCAGCACGACGATGGTGGCCAGGTACGGCGTCATCGCCAGGAACTGCGGCGCAATCGCCGTGCCCTGGCTCTGCGAGTAGAACTGCAGCATGGTCACGCCGCCGAACAGGTAGGCGCCCAGCAGCACGCGCGCCGGCCTCCATGTGCCGAACACCACCAGCGCCAGCGCGATCCAGCCCTTGCCGGCCACCATGCCCTCGGTCCACAACGGGGTGTAGACCAGCGTCAGATAGGCGCCGGCCAGGCCCGCCATCGCACCACCGAAGACCACCGCCGCCAGGCGGATCCAGCGCACCGGATAGCCCAGCGCATGCGCCGACTGCGGACTCTCGCCCACCGAGCGCAGCACCAGGCCGGCGCGCGTGCGGTACAGCCACCACACCAGCGCCGCGGCCAGCAGCATCGTCAGATAAACCATCGGATGCAGGCGAGCCAGCGCGGGGCCGAGCAGCGGAACGTCGCCCAGCCCCAGCCAGCTGAAACTGGGCCGCGCGCTCAGCGTGGCCTGCACGTAATCGATGCCGACAAAGGCCGACAGCCCGCTGCCGAACAGCATCAGCGCCAGGCCGGTGGCGTACTGGTTGGTGCCCAGCCAGATCACCAGCCAGCCGAACACCGCCGCCAGCGCCGCACCCGCGACGGCGCCGCCCACAAAGCCCAGCAGGTCGCTGCCGCTGTGCACGCCGACGGCGAACGCGGCGATCGCCGCGCACAGCATCATGCCCTCGACGCCCAGGTTGAGCACGCCGGCCTTCTCGGCAACCAGTTCACCCAGCGCCGCCAGCGCCAGCACGGTGCCGGCGTTCAGGGTGGATGCAAACAGCAGTGCGTAGACGTCCATTCAGCTCTTGCGCAGTCGGTGGTGGATCAGGATGTCGCAGGCCAGCAGCGCGAACAGCAGCAGGCCCTGGAACACGTCGGTAAGCGACTTGGGCAGGCCCAGGCGCGACTGCGCCAGCTCCCCGCCGATGTAGAACATGCTCATCAGGATGGACGCCAGCACGATGCCCAGCGGGTGCAGCCGCCCGACGAAGGCGACGATGATGGCGGCAAAGCCGTAGCCGGCCGGAATGTGGGGCGTGAGCTGCTCGATCGGCCCGGCCACCTCCAGTGCGCCGGCCAGCCCGGCCGCGCCACCCGAGACCAGCAGCACCGTCCACAGCGCACGGCGCGACGAAAACCCCGCGTAGCGCGCCGCCGCCGGCGCCAGCCCCCCCACTTGCAGCGCAAAGCCGCTGCGCGTGCGGTACATGTACAGCCACATCACGAATGCGCCAACCAGCGCCAGCACCACGCCCAAATTCATGCGCGCGCCCTCGATCAGGCGCGGCACCAGCACGCCTGGCTCGAAATTCTTGGTCTGCGGAAAGTTGTAGCCCATCGGATCCTTCCACGGCCCGAAGACGAAGTAATACAGCACCTGGATGGCCACGTAGACCAGCATCAGGCTGACCAGGATCTCGTTGGCGTTGAAGCGGTCGCGCAAAAAGGCGACGATGGCCGCCCACGCCATGCCGCCGGCCATGCCCGCCAGCAGCACCGCGCCCATGATCCAGCGCCCGGTATCTTCATCGGCCTGCAGCGCCACCCAGGTGGCGGCCACGGCGCCGATCACGTACTGCCCCTCGGCGCCGATGTTCCAGACGTTGGAGCGAAAGCCCATCGCCAGCCCCAGGCCGATGAGCAGCAGCGGCGTGGCCTTCATGCTCAGCTCGCCCCAGGCCTCGGCCGAGTTGATCGGCTCCCAGAAGAACACGCGCAGCCCCTGCAGCGGATCCTTGCCCAGCGCCACGAACAGCACGCTGCCCAGCAGCATGGTGATGGCCAGCGCCAGCAGCGGCGAACCGACGGACCAGGCGCGCGAGGGCTGCGCCCGCAGCTCAAGACGCGGCATGGGCGACCTCCTCCTGCCGTGCCACAGCACCCAGGTGTGCCTGCACCTCGGCGTGCCACAGCCCGCTCATCCACTCGCCAATGCGCTGCACCGTTGCGTCGGCGCGCGCCACCGACGGCGACAGCCGCCCCTTGGCAAGCACGTACAGGCGGTCGCTGATCTCGAACAATTCGTCCAGCTCCTCGCTGAGCACCAGCACCGCGCAACCCTGGTCGCGCAGCGCCAGAATGGCGCTACGGATCTGCGCCGCCGCGCCCACGTCCACGCCCCAGGTGGGCTGCGAGACGATGAGCAGGCGCGGGCGCGCGTCTATGGCGCGTCCGACGATGAATTTCTGCAGGTTGCCGCCCGACAGCGACTGCGCCGGCGCCTGCGGCCCGGCCGCCTTGACCTGGAAGCGCTCGATGATGGCCTGCGCCTGCGCGCGCAGTTGCCCCATGCGAATCCAGCCGCCCGGACCCAGCGCCTCCTCGCGCGTGAGCAGCAGGTTGTGCGCCAGCGCCATGCCTGGTACCGCGCCGCGTCCCAGGCGCTCCTCGGGAACGAAATGCAGGCCCAGCGCACGGCGCTGGCGCGGGCCCAGGCGCGCGGCGGGCCGCCCGCCCAGCTGCACCATGTGCGCCGCGGCGCGGCAGTCTTCGCCCGACAGCGCGGCCAGCAGCTCCTTCTGGCCGTTGCCCGAGATGCCGGCAATGCCGACCACCTCGCCGGCGCACACGCGCAGGTCGACGTCGATCAGGTCGACGCCGAAGGCATCGGCTCGCGCCAGCGCCAGCGCCTGGGTGCGCAACACCTCGGCGCCCGGCGGTGTGCTGTGCGGCGCCAGCTCTGCGGGCTCGGCGCCAATCATCAGCCGCGACAGCGAGGCATTGCTCTCCTGGCGCGGGTCGCACACGCCGGTCACACGGCCGGCGCGCATCACGGTGCACCGGGTGCACAGCGCGCGGATCTCGTGCAGCTTGTGGCTGATGTAGAGGATGGAGCAGCCCTCGCTTGCGAGCTGGCGCAGCACGACGAAGAGTTTCTCGACCGCCTGCGGCGTCAGCACCGAGGTGGGCTCGTCCAGGATCAGCAGGCGCGGGTTGGTCAGCAGCGCACGGATGATCTCCACGCGCTGCATCTCGCCCACGCTCAGCGAATGCACCGGCCGCTCGGGGTCGACCTCAAGCCCGTATTGCGCGGCCACCGCGGTGATGCGCTCGCGCACCTGCGCCAGCGTCATGCCGCGCTCCAGGCCCAGCCAGACGTTCTCGGCCACGCTCAGCGTGTCGAACAGGCTGAAGTGCTGGAACACCATCGCAATACCCAGGCGGCGCGCATCCTGCGGGTCGTGACCCTTGAGCGGCCGGCCGTCAAATTCGACGGTGCCGGCGTCGGGCTGAACCGCGCCGTAGATGATCTTCATCAGCGTGGACTTGCCCGCGCCGTTCTCGCCCAGCACCGCATGGATTTCGCCCGGCGCCACGTCCAGCGCTATGCCGTCGTTGGCCAGCACGGCCGGGTAGCGCTTGGTGATGCCGCGCAGCCGCAGGCGCGGCGGCGTCTGTCCATCGCTGGGGGGAGTGTCAAACATGGCAGCGATTGTCACCGACTTGGCGAGCCGTATTTTCGGGTTTGACCCGAATGCGCGGCGCACGATCAGGGGCCATGGGCCGGCCCCTCATGCAAACACGTCCTGGTACTGCGCGCGCAGCAAATTCTTCTGCACCTTGCCCATGGTGTTGCGCGGCAGCTCGGCGGCGACGACGCAGCGCTTCGGGATCTTGTAGTTGGCCATGCTTTGCCGCAGCGCTTGCAGAATGGCCTCGGGGTCGGGCGAGGCGCCGGGCCGGGGCACGACGACGGCAACGCCCACCTCGCCGAAGTCCGGGTGCGGCACACCGACGACCGCGCTCTCGTCGACGCCGGACAACTCGTTGATGACCGACTCGATCTCGGCCGGGTAGACGTTGTAGCCGCCGCTGATGATCAAGTCCTTGCTGCGCCCAACGATGGTCACATAGCCGCGCGCGTCCTGGCTGCCAACGTCGCCGGTGCGAAACCAGCCGCCCGCGGCAAACTCCTCGGCGGTCTTCTCGGGCATGCGCCAGTAGCCCTTGAACACATTGGGTCCGCGCACCTGGATGGCGCCGATCTCGCCCGCCGCCAGCGGCCCGTCCTGCTCGTCGACCACGCGCAGATCGACGCCCGGCAGCGGGAAGCCGACGGTGGCGCCGATGCGCTCGCTCTGGCCCTGGTGACGCGCGTCCGCCGCGTAGGGGTTGGAGGTCAGCATGATGGTCTCGCTCATGCCGTAGCGCTCCAGGATGGTGTGGCCGGTGCGCTCCTGCCAGGCGTTGAAGGTCTCGATCAGCAGCGGCGCCGAGCCCGAGATGAACAGCCGCATGTGGCGCGCCGCCTCGCGCGTGAGCGCCGGGTCGGCCAGCATGCGCACGTACAGCGTGGGCACACCCATGAAGACGGTGGCGCGCGGCAGCGCCGCAATCACCGCGGCCGGGTCGAACTTCGCCATCCATATCATCTTGCTGCCGTTGATCAGCGCGCCATGGATGGCGACGAACAGCCCGTGCACGTGAAAGATGGGCAGCGCGTGGATCAGCACGTCGCCCCGGCCCTCGGGCCCGCCGGTGGCCGTCCAGCCCCAGTAGTCCTTGAGCACGCGCGCGTTGGACAGCAGGTTGCCGTGCGTCAGCATCGCGCCCTTGCTGCGCCCCGTGGTGCCGCTGGTGTAGACGATGGCGGCCAGGTCGTCCTCGGCGCGCGGGGCGGTGGCAAACGCATCGGGCTGCACCGCCGCGCGCTCCAGCAGCGAGCCATTGCGATCGTCGCCCAGCGTGAACACATGGCCCACGCCGGCGCTGAAGGCCAGCTGCGACACCCAGCCGAAGCTGCCCGGCGTGCAGACGACGACGGCGGGCTCGGCGTTGCCGATGAAGTACTCGATCTCGGCCTTGCGGTAGGCGGTGTTCAGCGGCAGAAACACATGGCCGGTGCGCAGCACGGCCAGGTACAGCAGCATGGCCTCGACCGACTTGTCCACCTGCACAGCGATGCGGCTGCCCGCCGGCAGTTGCAGCGACGCCAGCAGATTGGCCAGCCGGCCGCTGGCATGATCCAGGTCGCGCCACGAATAGTTCAGTGCCTCGCCCATCGGGCTGGTGGCCTCGACTGCAATCTGATCCAGGTTCGCAGGAAACGCGGCGCGCAGCGCGCCATACAGGTTGAAGTCTTGCATTGCCATGTTCCGTATCGATCAAAAACAGGGGGATCGCTTGGCCAGGAATGCGCCAATGCCCTCGCGGTGCTCGGCGCTGTCGGCATAGGCATAGGGGTCGGGCAGCGCATCGACCGGCACGCCGGCCTGCAGCGCGCGCAGCGTCTGCTTGTTCATGCGCGCAGCCTGCGGCGCAAGTGCGGCCACGCGCTGCGCCAGCACCTGCGCCTGGGCATGCAGCTGGTCTGCTTCGACCACCTGGCCCAGAAAACCCTGGGCAAGCAGCGTCTGCGCATCCAGCGTGGCCGCCTCCAGCAACATGCGCCGCGCCAGCGTCTGGCCGACCGCGCCCATCACCAGCTGCGCCTCGCGCGGCGCCATCGGAAAGCCCAGCCTGGCGATCGGCGCGCCAAAGCGCGCGTCGTGCGCGGCAATGCGCAAGTCGCAACAGCTGGCGATCTCCACGCCCGCTCCCATGCAGGCGCCGGCAATCGCGGCGACGACGGGCGCGTCGCAGGCCAGCATGGCCGATAGCGCGCCCCAGACCTCGTCCTCGTGAAAGCTGCGCAGCGCGGCCGCGTCGAAGCGGAAGCCGGGGTATTCGGAGATGTCGCCGCCGGCGCAGAACGCCGCGCCCTCGCCCGCCACCAGCACGCAGCGCACCGCCGTGCCGGCGCGCTGGATGTCCTCGAACACCGTGCGCAGCTGGCGCCACATCGCGCGGTTCATCGCGTTCAGCCGCCCGTCGTTGCACAGCACGACCTGCAGCACGCCCGCCCGCCCCGGCGCGCCCGGTGCAGGCGCGCAACGCACTTCAGCGCCCATCGCGCCACCTCCGGTCAAAAAGCTTCATAGACCTTCGCGCGCCAGCGCCTGCACCTGGCTGGAGACGGCCGCCTTCCCCTGCGCCAGCTGGGCGCGGTGGCGATCCAGGCGCTTCAAGTCGTACAGATAGTTGACCATCAGCCCGAACGACTGCTTCAGGCCCTTGGCCGAGGGGTCGCCCATCCAGTTGATCTGCTCGACGCGCGCGCCGTTGCCCAGATGAAAACGCGCCACCGCATCCAGCGCACGGCCATCGCGCATGCCCGACAGATAACGCGCAGCGCAGCCGAGCAGAAAGGCGCGCAGCGGCGACTTGGACGTCAGCTGCGCGGCCTGGTCGGCCGCGGCCAGCAACTGGGCCGCCGTGGCCGACTGGCCAGCATCCACGCCCATCGCACGCGCCAGCGCGCCGTACTGGCGGGGAGCCAGCAGCGCCAGCTGCGCGTCGCTCTCGCGCGCCAGCCAGGCACGAAAACCCGGAATGGGCGACAGCGTGGCGAAGTGGCGCAGCCGCGCGAACTCTGCCTGCAGCTGGTCGACCACATGCTTGATCAGCGAGTCGCCAAAACTCACGCCGCGCAGCCCCTCCTGGGTGCTGCTGATCGAATAGAAGATGGCGGTCGTCGCACGGCTCAGATCCACTGGCGCGGCCGCCTCGTCGAGCAGCGGCGTGATGCTGCCGGCCAGCGCATCGAGCAGCGCGACCTCGACGAAGATCAGCGGCTCGCCGGGCAGGCTGGGATGGAAGAAGCCATAGCAGCGCCGGTCGCTGTCCAGGCGGTTCTTCAGGTCGTCCCAGCTGCGGATGTCGTGCACCGCCTCGTACTGGATCAGTTTTTCCAGCAGCGACGCCGGCGAGTCCCAGGACAGGCGGCGCAGCTCCAGGAAGGCCACGTCGAACCAGGTGGAGAACAGATGCTCCAGCTCGCCGTCCAGCGCCTGCAGCTGCGGGTTTTCGCGCACCAGCGCCAGCAGCTCGGCACGCAGGTCGACCAGAAAGCGCATGCCCCCTGGCGGCACCGCAAAGCGCTGCAGCAGCCGGGTGCGCGGCGACACCAGCGCCTGGCGCAGCGCCGCCTCGGCCCGGGCGGCCTGGGGCGTGCCGGCGACGGCCTCGTAGCGCTGGTGCGCGGCCTTCAGGCGCTCGGTGTCGGGCGCGTACTGTTCGGTGAGCAGCGCCCACAGATCGCTGCGCTGCGCTGCTGGTGCCTGGGCGTACCAGTCGATCACGGCCTGCGCGCGCCGCCCAGCCTCCACCTCGCTGATGCGCGGCGCCACCACCTGCTGCAACTGCTCGTGCAGCTGACGCAGCGCGCGCGGCGCCAGCGCCTCATCCTTGCGGCGCAGCGTCGCCGCCAGGCGTTCGTGCGTGCTGCGCGGCGCGGCCTGGCCGTCGGCAGGCTGCGCGGCGGCCGGGCGCAGGCGCTCCACATGGCGTGCAATCCAGGAAGACGTATCGCTCATCGTTGTCACCGCAGGCATAGATTGCACAAATCATAGCGGCCGACGCCAGCGCTGCAACGCTTTTGCAGCGGTCGTCCTGTCTCTCTGGCGATCAGGCGCGCCGAGCGGTCCAGTAAAAACGCCGCCTGCAATGCAGGCGGCGTTTGCCGTGGAGGAGCCAAGTGCGCTCAGCTGGTCGCGGCCTCGGGCTCGGCGGGCTCGGACTTCGTGCCGCGCTCCTTCTTGGCCGTCGGCTGGATGTCGAGCATCACCTCGGCCACGTCGTCCCCCTTGTCGTCCTGGTGGTGGGTGATGTCCACCGTCAGGCGCCCGCCCTCGGTCAGGCGGCCAAAGAGCAGTTCGTCGGCCAGCGCCTTGCGGATGGTGTCCTGAATCAGGCGCTGCATCGGACGCGCGCCCATCAGTGGGTCGAACCCCTTCTTGGCCAGGTGCTTGCGCACCGCGTCGGTGAAGGTGACCTCCACCTTCTTCTCGGCCAGCTGCTGCTCCAACTGCAGCAGGAACTTGTCGACCACGCGCAGGATGACCTGCTCGTCCAGCGCCTTGAAGCTGACCACCGCATCCAGGCGATTGCGGAACTCGGGCGTGAACAAACGCTTGATGTCGGCCATCTCGTCGCCCGCCTGGCGCTGGGTGGTGAAGCCCATGGTCGCCTTGTTCATGGTCTCGGCGCCCGCGTTCGTCGTCATGATGATGATGACGTTGCGGAAATCCGCCTTGCGGCCGTTGTTGTCGGTCAGCGTGCCGTGATCCATGACCTGCAGCAGCACGTTGAAGATGTCCGGGTGCGCCTTCTCGATCTCGTCGAGCAGCAGCACCGCGTGCGGCTTCTTCGTGACCGCCTCGGTCAAGAGTCCACCCTGGTCGAAGCCGACGTAGCCCGGGGGCGCACCGATCAGGCGGCTGACCGCATGGCGCTCCATGTACTCGGACATGTCGAAGCGGATCAGGTCGACACCCATGATGAAGGCCAGCTGGCGCGCAGCCTCGGTCTTGCCCACGCCCGTGGGGCCGCTGAACAGGAAGGAGCCGATCGGCTTGTCGCCCTTGCCCAGACCCGAGCGCGCCATCTTGACGCTTGATGCCAGCACCTCAAGCGCCTTGTCCTGGCCGAACACCACGCTTTTGAGGTCACGCTCGAGTGTCTGCAGCTTGCCGCGGTCGTCGTTGCTGACGTTGGCCGGCGGAATGCGGGCAATCTTGGCGATGATTTCCTCGATCTCGGTCTTGCCGATGGTCTTCTTGCGCTTGGACGGCGCCAGGATGCGCTGGGCCGCGCCGGCCTCGTCGATCACGTCGATGGCCTTGTCGGGCAGGTGGCGGTCGTTGATGTACTTGGCCGACAGCTCGGCCGCCGCCTGCAGTGCAGCCGCGGCGTACTTGACGCTGTGGTGCTCCTCGAAGCGACTCTTGAGACCCTTCAGGATGTCCACCGTCTCGGCCACCGTCGGCTCGACCACGTCGATCTTCTGAAAGCGTCTTGAGAGCGCCGCGTCCTTCTCGAAGATGCCGCGGTACTCGGTGAAGGTGGTCGCGCCGATGCACTTGAGGTGGCCCGACGACAGCGCGGGCTTGAGCAGGTTGCTCGCATCCAGCGTACCGCCCGAGGCAGCGCCCGCGCCGATCAGCGTGTGGATCTCGTCGATGAACAGAATCGCGCCGGGCTTGTCCTTGAGGTTCTTCAGGACGCCCTTCAGGCGCTGCTCGAAGTCGCCGCGATACTTGGTGCCGGCCAGCAGCGCGCCCATGTCGAGCGCGTAGACCGTGGCTTCTTGCAGCACCTCGGGCACCGTGCCCTCGGTAATGCGCCAGGCCAGGCCCTCGGCGATCGCGGTCTTGCCCACGCCCGCCTCACCCACCAGCAGCGGGTTGTTCTTGCGCCGGCGGCACAGGATCTGGATGGTGCGCTCGACCTCGTAGTCGCGCCCGATCAGCGGATCGATCTTGCCGTCCTTGGCCGCCTGGTTGAGGTTTTGCGTGTACTGCTCCAGCGCCGAGGCCTTCTCGCTGCGTTCGCCGCCCTGGACGGCCTCCTCGTTCTCTGCCTGGGCCTCGGGCTTGGGCGCCTCGGCGCTGTCGCC
Source organism: Comamonas faecalis (assembly GCF_039538025.1). Taxonomy (NCBI): domain Bacteria; kingdom Pseudomonadati; phylum Pseudomonadota; class Betaproteobacteria; order Burkholderiales; family Comamonadaceae; genus Comamonas; species Comamonas faecalis. Next base: position 80,222 of record NZ_BAABBP010000001.1, on the reverse strand, counting down.
CTTCTTGATGCCGTGGGCAATGAAGTTGACCACGTCCAGGCGCGTCACGCCCTGCTGGTGCAGGTAGTAGACGGCGTGCGAGTCCTTCTCGCCGTAGATGGCGACCAGCACGTTGGCGCCGGTGACCTCCTTCTTGCCGTTACCGGTGGACTGCACGTGCATGATGGCGCGCTGGATCACGCGCTGGAAACCCAGCGTGGGCTGGGTGTCGACCTCGCCCTCGCCGGCCACCTGGGGCGTGTTGTCCTGAATGAAGTGGGCCAGCGCCGAGCGCAGGTCGTCGATGTTGGCCGCGCAGGCGCGCAGCACCTCCGACGCGCTGGGGTTGTCCAGCAGGGCGAGCAACAGGTGCTCGACGGTGATGAATTCGTGGCGTTGCTTGCGTGCCTCGACAAAAGCCATGTGCAAGCTGACTTCCAGTTCCTGGGCAATCATGTGAGAACTCCTTTCGCTTGCTCTGGATGGGACGTTACATCAAATCGGGGTGGCGCGCTGCTTATTCAACCGGCTCGCTCACGCATTGCAGCGGGTGGCCCGCGTGGTGGGCCGCCTGCATGACCTGGTCGACCTTGGTGGCGGCCACGTCGGGCGTGTAGACGCCGCACACGCCCCGACCATCGAGGTGGATCTTGAGCATGATCTGCGTGGCCGCCTCGCGGTTCTTGTGAAAATATTCCTGCAAAACGACGACGACGAACTCCATGGGCGTGAAGTCGTCGTTGAGCATGACGACCTGATGCATGGCCGGGGGTTGCAGTTTCTGGGTGCGCCGCTCGAGCACGACCGAGCCACCGTCGTCGTGCGACGGCGTTTGTCGGGGAAGCTGGGGCGGCACAGGTGCTTGGGTTGCCATGCAGGTCATTCTAGTCAGCGGCCTTGGCGCGCGCTGCCTCAAGGACATGGTGTTTGTGCCGCTTTTTTCAAGTCTGCGAGCGCGCCGGAGCCAGTGAATCGGCGCCTATACCTGCGCCGCCTCATAGACCACGCGCACCTGGCCGTTGCCGGCCTGGGTCAGCCATGCGGCCAGCGCCGCGTCGCTGGGAAAGAAGCGGCTGGCCTCGCCCAGCTGCAGCTCGGCGCGGGCCTGGTTCTGGCCGTCCTGGCCGCACAGCAGTTGCAGGCGCACGCGCAGGCCGTGGCTGAGCGTCTCGCCGTGCTCGGTGTCCTCGCGCCGGGGCGGAAACTCCCGCACGATGGCCGCCACGTCCGGCGCCGCAGCGCCCACCTGCACCTGCAGGTAGCGGCCAAAGCGCGCACGCGCGTCGGCCAGGCTCCAGGCCTGCTGCACCTTGACGCGCAGCCCGCCGCTGAAGTGATCCAGCTGCAGCCGTCCGCTGACCACCACCGGCTGGTCGTCTTTCAGCGCGCCGGCGCAGGCCTGGGCGACGGCCTCGTCGGCCGAGGCCTCGATGGCCTGCGTGCCGTCGTCGATCTTGAACAGCAGCAGCCGCCCGCGCTGGCCATTGATGCTGCGGCTTTCGCTGACGATGCCGGCCAGCAACTGCGGTTCGCGGCTGTCCTTGAGCTCGGCCAGCGGCGTGCGCACGATGCGGCGCACCTCGTCGCGCACCTCGTCGAACAGATGGCCCGACAGGTAGAAGCCAATCGCGGTCTTCTCCTGCACCAGGCGCTCGCGCACGCCCCAGGGCGCCACCTGCGCCAGCGGCGGCTCCTGCGTGCTCGACCCCTGGGCGTCGTCGCCCATCATGTCGAACAGCCCGCCCTGGTTGGCGTTGGCCAGCTGTGCCGCGGCCCAGTCGAAGGCCATGTCCAGCGACGCAGCCAGCGCCGCGCGGTCGCGCTGCAGGCCGTCAAAGGCGCCGGCCTTGATCAACGCCTCGACGGTGCGCTTGTTGATGCGCGTGCGGTCGACGCGCACGCAGAAGTCGAACAGATTGGCAAACGGCCCCGTCTCGTGGCCGCGCGGGCCTTCGCCGCGGCCCTCGCGCGCAGCGATGATGGCCTCGATGGCCTGCTGGCCCGTGCCCTTGACCGCGCCCAGGCCATAGCGGATGACCTTGTCGGTGACCGGCTCGAAGCGGTACATGCCGCGGTTGATGTCCGGCGGCTCGAACGTCAGCCCCTCCTTGAGCGCGTCCTCGTACAACACCTTGAGCTTGTCGGTGTCGTCCATCTCCACGGTCATGTTGGCGCAGAAGAACTCGGCCGTGTAGTGCACCTTGAGCCAGCCGGTGTGGTAGGCCAGCAGCGAATAGGCGGCGGCATGCGACTTGTTGAAGCCGTAGCCGGCGAACTTCTCCATCAGGTCGAACACCTCGTCGGCCTGATCCTGCCCAATGCCCTTCCCGGCCGCGCCCTTGCGGAAGATCTCGCGGTGCTCGGCCATCTCCTCGGCCTTCTTCTTGCCCATGGCGCGGCGCAGCATGTCGGCGCCGCCCAGGCTGTAGCCGCCCAGCACCTGGGCGGTCTGCATCACCTGCTCCTGGTAGACCATGATGCCGTAGGTCTCGGCCAGCACCGGCTCGACCAGCGGGTGCGGGTACTCCACCACCTCCTTGCCGTGCTTGCGGTTGATGAAGCTGGGAATCAGATCCATCGGCCCGGGGCGGTACAGCGCGTTGAGCGCGATCAGGTCTTCCAGCCGGCTGGGACGCGCCTCTTTCAGCATGCCCTGCATGCCGCGGCTTTCAAACTGGAACACCGCCTCGGTGCGCCCCTCGGAGAACAGGCGATAGGTGGGCGCGTCATCGAGCGGGATGTTCTCGAAGGCGAAGTGCGCCTGTCCCTTGTGGCGGCGCACGATCAACTCTTTGGCGATCTCCAGGATGGTCAGCGTCGCCAGCCCCAGAAAGTCGAACTTCACCAGGCCGATGGCCTCGACGTCGTCCTTGTCGTACTGGCTCACCGCCGACTCGCTGCCCGGCTGCTGGTACAGCGGGCAAAAATCGGTCAGCTTGCCCGGCGCGATCAGCACTCCGCCGGCGTGCATGCCGATGTTGCGCGTCATGCCTTCGAGCTGCTGCGCCATCTCAATGACGGTGCGCACGTCTTCCTCGTTGCGCACCCGCTCGTACAGCTGGGGTTCCAGCTCGAGCGCGTAGTTGTTCTTGTCGCCTTCCTTCTTGACCTCGGGCGGATAGGCCAGCGTATAGGTCTGCCCAGGCTTGCCCGGCACCAGCTTGGAGATGCCGTCGCAAAAGGTGTAGCTCATGTCCATCACCCGCCCGACGTCGCGGATCGCCGCCTTGGCGGCCATGGTGCCGAAGGTGGCGATCTGGCTGACCGCGTCCTTGCCGTACTTGTCCTTGACGTAGTCGATCACCCGGTCGCGGTTGGCCTGGCAGAAGTCGATGTCGAAGTCGGGCATCGACACCCGCTCGGGATTGAGGAAACGCTCGAACAGCAGGTTGTATTGCAGCGGATCCAGGTCGGTGATCTTGAGCGCATACGCCACCAGCGACCCGGCGCCCGAGCCTCGCCCCGGCCCCACCGGGCAGGCGTTGTTCTTGGCCCACTGGATGAAGTCGCCCACGATCAGGAAATAGCCCGGGAAACCCATCTTGAGAATGGTGCCCAGCTCGAACTCCAGGCGCTCTACGTAGCGCGGGCGCTGCTTCTCGCGCTCGGCCTCGTTCGGGTACAGATGCTGCAGGCGCTGCTCCAGGCCTTCATAGGAGGCAACGCGGAAATACTCGTCGATCGGCATGCCGCCGGGCGTCGGAAAGTCCGGCAGGCGCGGCTTGCCCAGCACCAGCGTGAGGTTGCAGCGGCGCGCGATCTCCACCGTGTTGGCCAGTGCCGACGGAATGTCGGCGAACAGCGCCTGCATCTGCGCACTGCTCTTGAAGTGCTGCTCGCGCGTGAAGCGGCGCACGCGCCGCGGATTGGCCAGGATCTCGCCCTCGGCAATGCATACCCGCGCCTCGTGCGCCTCGTAGTCCTCGGGCGCCAGGAACTGGATCGGGTGGGTTGCCACCACCGGCAACTGCAGCCGCGCGGCCAGTTGCACCACCGCGCTCACGTGGGCCTCGTCGTCGGCGCGGCCCGCGCGCTGCAGCTCCAGGTAGAAGCGGTGCGGGAACAACTGCGCCAGGCGCAGCGCCAGCGCCGCCGCCTCCTCGTCATTGCCGCGCGCCAGCGCCTGCCCCACCGGGCCTGCCTGCGCGCCCGACAGCGCGATCAGCCCCTCGCCCAGCTCCTGCAGCCCCTGCCAGGTGCACAGCGGCTGGCTCCGGGCGACGCCCTGGGTCCACGCGCGCGCCAACAGCTCGCACAGATTCAGGTAGCCCTGGCGGTTTTGCACCAGCAGCAGCATGCGCGCCGGCGCCTGGTCGGGTTGCACCTGCAGGTTGATCTCGGCGCCGATGACCGGCTTGACCCCCTTGCCCCGTCCCTGGCGGTAGAACTTGATCGCGCCAAACAGGTTGTTCAGGTCGGTGATGGCCATCGCCGGCTGGCCGTCTGCGGCGGCCGCCTTGATGGCCTGGTCGATACGGACGATTCCGTCGACGACGGAAAACTCGGAGTGCAGGCGCAAATGGACAAACATGGGAAGCGATTGTAGAAAGCCCGCCATGCCCGCGGCGCGACAAAACCGTCCGAGTGCCTGGGCGCTTCCTTACAATGCGCCGTTACGCCCAGGTTTTGCGCCCTGAGCCCCACATCTCTTTTACTGCCCGCGCCCGCCGACATGCCGCGTTTTTCACCGTCTCTGATCCCTGCCCTCCTCGCCGCCAGCCTGCTGGCCGCCTGCTCCAGCACGCCCAAAGACCCAACGGCCGGCTGGAGTCCCGACAAAATCTATTCAGAGGCGCGCGACGAGCTCAACAGCGGCGCCTATGAAAAAGCCGTTCCGCTGTTCGAGAAACTCGAAGGCCGCGCCGCCGGCACGCCGCTGGCCCAACAGGCGCAACTGGAGAAGGCCTACGCGCAGTACAAGGACGGCGACCGCATCCAGGCGGTGGCGACGCTGGATCGCTTCATGAAGCTGCACCCGGCCAGCCCGGCCTACGACTACGCGCTCTACCTCAAGGGCCTGGTCAACTTCAACGACGACCTGGGGCTGTTCGCCTGGATCTCGCGCCAGGACCTGTCCGAGCGCGACCAGAAGGCGGCCAAGGAGTCGTTCGAGGCGTTTCGCGAGCTGGTCACGCGCTTTCCCGAGTCGCGCTACACGCCCGACGCGCGCCAGCGCATGACCTACATCGTCAACGCACTGGCGCAGTACGAGGTGCACGTGGCGCGCTACTACTATGAGCGCGGCGCCTACGTGGCCGCGATCAGCCGCGCGCAAAGCGCCATTGCCGACTACCAGCAGGTGCCAGCGACCGAAGAGGCGCTGGTCATCCTGGTGCGCTCCTACGACGCGCTGGGCATGACGCAGCTGCGCGACGACGCCCAGCGCGTGCTGCAGGTCTCCTATCCCGACAGCCGTATGCTGCAAGGCGGGCTCAAGGACAAGGACAATCCCTGGTGGAAATTCTGGTAAACACCCCCGCCCGCCATGAGCAAAGCCTTCAGGCTCACCGCCTCCACCGGCATCCACAAGGGTGACCGCAGCTACCAGCAGGATCAGGTGCTGGTGCTCCCGCACCCGCGCCACAACGGCTGCCTGCTGTGCATCGTGGCCGACGGCATGGGTGGCAGGAGCGGCGGGCGCAAGGCCTCCGACCAGGTTCTGATGACCGCGCGCCAGCTGTTCGAGCGCTACAGCCCCGACAGCGACGACGCGGCCGCGCTGCTCAAGCTCATCGTGCAGGAGTCGCACATCGTCATCCGGCTCACCGCGCTGTCGTCCGAGCAGGAGCCGCACAGCACGATTGCCGCCTTTCTGATCAACCCCCAGGGCGACTGCCACTGGCTGCACGCGGGCGACTCGCGCATCTACCACTTCCACAACGGCAAGCTGGTGTACCGCACGACCGACCACTCCTACGTGCAGTCGCTGGTCGACCGCGGCGAGATCACCGAGGCGCAGGCCAACACCCACCCGCACGCCAACATCCTGGTCGGCTGCCTGGGCGCCGAGAACGACCCGCCGATCACGCCCCACCTGATCAGCCAGCTGCGCCCGGGCGACGTGCTGATGGCCTGCAGCGACGGCCTGTGGCACTACTTCTCGCCGGCCGAGCTCGCGTCGGTGCTGCACGCGCTGACGCCGCGCGAGGCCACCGAATTCCTGATCGCCAAGGCCCGCGCACGCGCGCGCGGCACCGGCGACAACCTGTCGCTCGTCGTGGTCAAGGTCGATGCGCTGGAGCAGGCCTCGCAGCGCTTTGCCGGTTTCGACCAGGACGCGCCGCCGGCCACCACGGCGCCGGCCCCGGCGCCCTGACCACCCCTCGGGCGCCTGCACCGTCGCCGTCAACGCCCTCGCCAGGCCTGCGCCAGCGCCTGCTGCGCCGGCGGCGCCAACACCCCCAGGCGCACGCAGCCGGGCAGGCCGAACGAGGCGCAGTCGCGCAGCTTGATGCCCTGCCCGCGCAACCGGCGCAGCGCCTGCTCCATGTCCGCCACCGGCAGGCGCGCGACGAAGAAATTGGCCAGACTGCCCTCCTGCACCTGCCAACCCAGGCCGACGCACAGCGCCAGCTGCTGCGCCTTGTAGCGCCGCAGCCGCTGCAGCGACTGCGCCAGCCAGTCCTGCGTCTGCGCCAGCACCCAGCCCGACAGCAGCGCCACGCCGTCGGCGCCCACCGGCCATGACGGCGCCAGCGCCTGCAGCGCCAGCGCCACCTCCACGGCCTGCGCCGGCGCCACCGCGTAGGCGGCGCGCACGCCGGTCAGGCCCAGCGCCTTGTTGGGCGTCCACAGCTGCCAGGCGTCGCCCGCCAACGTTGGTGCAGCTACGTCATCCAGCACCAGCGGCGCATAGGCACAGTCAATCACGCGCAGCGCGCCCTGCGCCGTGGGTTGCCGCGTCCAGCGGGCCAGCACCGCATCCGGCATGCCCAGCGGGCTGGACGGCTGGCAGGCCCAATGCAGCGCGGGGGCTCCGTCATGCTGCGCCGCAGCGGTGCAGACATCCAGCCCCCACAGCCGCGCGGCGCGCGCATAGTCGCCGTAGGCATGTGCCGGCAGCACCGCGCGACGCAGCCCAGTGCGCGCCGCATGGGCGCTGATGCGGTGAATGAACTCACTGGCGCTTGCCGCCAGCACGATGCGCCTGGGATCCACGCCATGGAACCGCGCCAGCTGCGCGCGTAGCTGCGTGTATGCCGGGTCGGGGTAATGGCGGGGGTCGGCCGCCTGCAGCAGCTGCAGCACCTGCGGGCAGGGGCCGCAGGCGTTGGCGTTGGTCGAAAAGTCGTGCAGCGGCACGCCCAGTGCATCGGGGCCGCCGTGCAGCGGCGCCTCGCCCGTCGCGTTTTCATGCCAGGCATCCATGCCGTCCTACCTCTTGCCCATCATCCAGACCGCAAACACCAGGGCCACCGCCAGCAGCGGCAACAGCGCCCGCAGCGCCCGGCCCGCCCACAGCACCGCGCGCGCCACGTCGCCCGCCTGCGCCGGCGCGCCCTGGTCATGCAGCACATACACGCCGGGCTTGCCCAGGCGCCGGTCGAGCAGCAGCGCCATCGCCGCCATCGGCCAACCGCCGTTGGGCGACGGCGTCAGCCGCGCCTGGCAGGCCAGCGTGCGCCACGCAAAGGCCGCGCCGCCGCCAAAGCGCGCCACGGCCCACAGCAGCGCGCCGGTGATGCGCGCCGGCAGCCAGGACAGCACGTCGTCGGCGCGCGCCGCCCATTTGCCGGCCCATTGCCAGTGGCGCCCGCCGCGCTGCCCGGGGTAGCCCCACATCGCATCGGCCGTGTTGGCCAGCCGGTACAGCGCAGCGCCGGGCAGGCCCAGCAGCGCAAACCACAGAAGCGGCGCGACGACCGAGTCGCTCAGGTTTTCGGCCAGGGTCTCTATGGCGCTCTCGCGCACCGCGGTGGCGTCCAGCTGCGCGACGTCGCGGCTGACCAGCCAGGACAGGCGCTCGCGCCCCTGCTGCAGCGATTGCGCCAGTGCAGCCTCGACGGCCAGCACCTCGCTGCGCAGCATGCGCCAGGCCAGCAGCGGCTTGAGCAGCAGCGCCAGCACCACCGCGGCCAGCCAAGCGGGCAGCAGCGCCAGCGCCGCCGCTTGCAGCGCCGCGGCCAGCAGCATGGCCAGCGCGGCCAGCACGCACCACGCCAGCGCGCCGCGGGCCCAGGCGCCCAGGTCGCGCCCTGGCGCTGGTGCAACCGGTGCCACCCAGGCGCTGCATGCGCCCAGCGCCCGGCCCATCCAGACCACCGGGTGCAGGCGCACGGGCGGCTCGCCCCAAAGATGGTCGACCGCCATGGCCAGCACCAGCGCCGCGCCCAGCGTGGCGGCGGCATGCCAGGGCGCGAGATGCGCCCAGATCCACGCCTGCGTCACCGGCGCGCCCCAGCGACGCGCGCCGGCAATGGCATGATGGCTTTTCCCATCCCCCCACGGCGCCCCGCCCACACGCCATGACCACCGTGATCTCCGACGAAATCGACCTGCTTGCCCAGCTTCTGCCCGCCCCCGGCCCACGCGTGATCGAGCTGGGCTGCGGCAGCGCCCGCATGGCGCGCCAGATGCTGCAGCGCTGGCCGGACATGAGCTACCTGGGCCTGGAGGTCGATCAGGTGCAGCACGCGCGCAACCTGCAGGACGTGCCGCCGCGCATGCGCTTCGAGGCCGCTGGCGCGCAGGACATTCCGTGTGCCGATGCGCGGTTCGACCTGGCGCTGATGCTCAAGTCGCTGCACCACGTGCCCGTGGACCTGATGGACAAGGCGCTGGCCGAGGTCGCCCGCGTGCTCGCGCCCGGCGGCTACCTGTATGTGTCCGAGCCGGTCTACGCCGGCCCGCTCAACGAGGTCGTGCGCCTGTACAACGACGAGGGCGTGGTTCGCGCTGCCGCGCAGGCGGCGCTCGACCGCGCGCTTGCCGCACCGAACAGCCTCTGGCGCGAGGCGGCGCAGCAGCGCTTTGAAACCCCGGTGAAGTTTGCCGATTTCGACGACTTCGCCCAGCGCATGATGTACCCGAGCTTTGCCAACCACCAGATCACGCCCGCGCTGCGCGACCAGGTGGCCGCCGCCTTTGCGCCGCACTGCACGGCCAGCGGCGCGCACTTTGTGCGGCCCATGCACGTGCGTCTGCTGCAGCGCGCCTGACCCGAAGAATCCTGCGCGCGCCCATCCGGCACCGCGCCTCACGCCTCGCTCACCAGCCAATCGGCGCCCCGGCCCCAGGTGTCGTCGAACACCACCTGCGCCAGCGGCGCGCGCCGCGCCCAACGCTCGCGCTGCAGCATCGGCTCCTCGTAGAAGTCGTGCACCGGCCCCAGGCACAGCAGGGCCACGCAGCGCGCACCATGGGGCAATTGCAGCAATCGCCCAACTTCCTCGGGGTCGAAGATCGACACCCAGCCCATGCCCAGGCCTTCGGCGCGCGCGGCCAGCCACAGGTTCTGGATCGCGCAGGCGACCGAGGCCAAGTCCATCTCGGGCAGCGTGCGCCGGCCGAACACATGGGCCTCGCGCCCGTCCATCAGCGCCACGGCCAGCACCTCGGCCGCGTCCATCAGCCCCTCGACCTTCAGGCGCAGAAAGCCGCTGCGCTGCGCACCCAGCGCGTCGGCCGTGCGCAGGCGTTCGGCCTCGACCAGCGCCTGCAGCTCGCAGCGCAGCGCGCGGCTGCGCACGCGGATGAAACGCCACGGCTGCATGAAGCCCACGCTGGGCGCCAGGTGGGCCGCGGTGAGCAGCCGGGTGAGCAGCTCGTCGGGCACCGCGCCGCCGGCAAAGTGGCGCATGTCGCGCCGCTCGCCGATCACGCGGTACAGCGCCGCGCGCTCGGCCGGGCCGTAGGCGTGCGCGCCCGCAGGGCGCGCCGCGTCAACCGGCATAAAGCCCTTCCAGCGACTGCCCGCCTTCGAGCGCCAGCAGCGCCTCTTTGCGCGGCAGGCCGCCGCCGTAGCCGGTCAGCCGCCCGTTGCTGCCGATGACGCGGTGGCAGGGCACGACGATGCTGATCTTGTTCATGCCGTTGGCGGCCGCCACGGCGCGCGTGGCCGTGGGCTGGCCGATGTGGGCCGCCTCCTGGGCGTAGCTCCAGGTCTGGCCGTAGGGAATCTCCAGCAGCGCGCGCCATACGCGCAGCTGAAACGGCGTTCCCACCAAGTCCAGCGGCAGGTCGAACGCACGGCGCTTGCCGGCAAAGTAGGCCGCCAGCTGGTCGCGCGTGCGCGCAAGCGTCGGGCTGATGCCCGCGTGCGCCGCTCCGCGCGCGGCCTGCACCTGGGCGACCTCGCGCTCCAGGCCCTTCTGGCCGGCAAATTCCAGCAAGCACAGCCCGGTGTCCGACGCCATGGCCAGCATGTCGCCCAGCGGCGTGGGCAGATGGCAGCTCAACAGACTCATCGGTAATACCTCCATGCAATAGCGCCCCTTGACTACGAGCGCGTCCAGACCAGCATACGCCAGTTGCACCGCGGTCGCACCCATTTCCCGGTCACACGCCCTGCGCCGCGTGCAGGTAACGCGCGCCCCAGCGTGCGGCCCAGGCGGCACACTGGCCGGCCGGGCGCAGCGGGTCGTCGAAGTCCACCAGCACCAGTTGCTGCGCGTGCGCCGGGCGCTGCGGCGCGGCCAACGTGCGCCCGTCGGTCAGCAGCCACAGCCACGCACCCCCCGTGCGGCCGCTGCGCGCGGCCTGTGCCAGCAGTTGGTCGGCCTGCGCCAGCGCGTTGTCCAGCGGCGTGCCGCCGCCCCCGCCCAACGGGCGCACCCGCACCACGGCGCTGGCGCGTGCCGGCGCGGGTGGCAGCAGCAGCTGCACGCCCTGGCCACCAAACGACAGCAGGGCCACATGGTCGCCGGCGCGGGCGGCCTGGGCGATCAGCGCGCCCGCCCAGCCCTTGGCCTGCGCCAGCCGCTCGCCGCGCATCGAGCCCGAGGTGTCGAGCACCAGCAGGTGCAGCGCCGGCACGCGCTGGGGCACTCGGCGCCAGCGCAGATGGGGCGCAGCCAGCGGCTGCGGCCCCTTGGCCGTCAGCGTGCGCGGCCAGTCGATCTGCGCGCCTGCCGTCTGGGCGCCGTCGTGCGCCAGCGCCAGGCCGGGGCGTGGCGGCGCATTGGCCGCGCTGCTGCGCCACCGCCAGCTGGCCTGCGCGCGCGGCGCGGCCGGGCTGCGGTGGCTCAGGCTTTTTTTGCGGAGAGCGCCCCGGTGTTGACCCGCCGCACCTGCGTCTCGGGCTCGGGCGCCAGCGCGCCCCAGTCGCCCTCGGGGCGCGGGCGAAGGTTCTGCGCGGTGGGTGCATCTGCCGGCGCCTGCGGCGGCCGGGCGGGTGCGGGCGGCTGCGCCTGGGCTTGCTGCGGGGGCTGCGCCTGCCCGCGGCGGTGCGCCAGCGCCAGCTCGGCCACCGCGTCCACGCTCTCGGGCAGCACTTGGTCGCGCGCCTGCAGCGCCGCCAGCGCACGCGCGGCGCGCAGCATCACCAGGTCGGCGCGCACGCCGTCGACGCTGGCTTGCTGCGCCAGGTCGGCCGCGCGCGCCAGCACCGCGTCGCTCCAGACGAGCTGCGGCAGGCGGGCGCGGGCGTCGGCAATCTGCTGCGCCAGTTGCGCCAGTGCCAGCGCGTGCGCGGCGTGCAGCGCCTCGGGCTCGGACTCGAAGCTCAGGCGGGCGCGCACGATGGCCTGGCGCTCGCGCGCGTCCTGCGGGTTGGCCAGCTGCAGCGACAGGCCGAAGCGGTCGAGCAGTTGCGGGCGCAGCGCGCCCTCCTCGGGGTTCATCGTGCCGATCAGCACGAAGCGCGCCGCGTGCTGGCGCGAAACGCCGTCGCGCTCGACGGTGTTCACGCCGCTGGCGGCAGCGTCCAGCAGCGCGTCGACCAACGCGTCGGGCAACAGGTTGACCTCGTCCACATAGAGCACGCCGCCGTGGGCGCGCGCCAGCAGCCCGGGCGAGAGCACGACGCGCCCGCTTTGCAGCGCGTCCTGCACGCTGAGCGTGCCGACGAGCTGCTCCAGACTGGCCGCCAGCGGCAGCGTGACGAAGGGCGCGCCCGGCAGCAGCGCCGCCAGCGCCCGCGCCGCGGTGGACTTGGCCGTGCCGCGCGGGCCGGCGATCAGCACGCCGCCGATGGCTGGGTCGATGGCGGCGAGCAGCAGCGCACGCTGCAGCGCGTCGTGGCCGACGAGGGCGGTGAACGGAAACGCTGGCGCCGGCGCGTACAGCTGGGTGGCGGCGGTATCTGCCAGAGAGGAGGCGGTGGATGCGGTCATGCGCTCGGCTCGCTGTCTTCCAGGTGTTGTTCCAGCGCCAGCAGGTGCTGGCGGATGCGGTCGCGGTGCGCGCCAGGCTCGGCCCACTGCCCGCGGGCCATGGCTTCGAGCAGGCGCTCGGCCACGCTGCGCAGCGCCTGCGGGTTGTGCTGCCGCAAGAAGGCGCGCGTGTCGTCGTCGTGCAGATAGGCGTCGGCCACCAGCGCGTACTGGTGGTCGGCCACCACATCGGCGGCGGCGTCGAAGGCGAACAGATAGTCCACCGTGGCGGCGATCTCGAACGCGCCCTTGTAGCCATGGCGCTTGACGCCGTCTATCCACTTGGGGTTGACCGCGCGCGAGCGCACCACGCGGGCGACCTCTTCGCTCAGTGGCCGGATGCGCGGCGCGCCGGGCACGCTCAGGTCGCCGTGGTAGAGCGCGGGCAGCGCGCCGGCCAGGTGCTCGACGGCCGCGGCCATGCCGCCGTGGAACTGGTAGTAGTCGTCCGAATCCAGGATGTCGTGCTCGCGGTTGTCCTGGTTGTGCAACACCGCCTGCACGCCCGCCAGGCGCTGGGCAAAGCTGGCCGGCGCGCTCAATCCGGGCGAGTCCTGGCCATAGGCAAAGCTGCCGGCGCGCAGATAGGCCTGGCCCAGGTCGGCGCGGCCCTGCCAGCGGCCGCTGTTGATCAGCTCCTGCAGCCCCGCGCCGTAGCCGCCCGGGCGTGGGCCGAAGACGCGCCAGCTGGCCTGGCGCCGCGCCTGCGCGGGCGTCGCGCCCTGGGCCTGGGCGGCGGCCGCGTCGCGCTGCACGCGGGCGCGGATGGGGTTGACCTCGTCGCTCTCGTCCTCCACCGGGATGGCGGCGACGGCCTGCACCGCGGTGTCGAACAGCGCGATGACGTTGGGAAACGCGTCGCGGAAAAAGCCCGAGACGCGCAGCGTCACGTCCACACGCGGGCGGTCGGCGATGGCCATCGGCAGCACCTCGACGTCGACCACGCGGTTGCTGCCCGGCGCCCATCGGGGGCGCACGCCGATCAGCGCCAGCGCCTGGGCGATGTCCTCGCCGCCCGAGCGCATGGTGCTGGTGCCCCACACCGTCAGGCCCACGCTGTCCGGGTAGCTGCCGTGGTCCTGCAGGTGGCGCTCGATCACGCGCTCGGCGGCCAACCGGCCCATCTCGTAGGCCATGGGCGTGGGCACGGCACGGGTATCGACCGAATAGAAGTTGCGCCCGGTGGGCAGCGTGTCGGGCCGCCCGCGCGAGGGTGCGCCGCTGGGGCCGGCGGGCACGAAGCGCCCCTGCAGGCCGCGCAGCAGCTGGCGCATTTCGTTGGCGCCACTGGCGTCCAGCCGCGGGGCAATGCGCTCGCGCAGGTGCTGCAGCACGGGCGCGGCCTGCGGCCAGGCGGCGGCATGGGGCGCCGGTGCGTCGGGCGCGGCGTGCTCTGCCACCAGGCGCGCGGCCAGCTGCTCCAGGCGCTCGCGCGCGTGGCCGGCGTGGCGCCAGGGCGCATCACTCACCGCCTGCAACAGCGCGGGACGCGGCCCCTGCCAGGGCGCGGCCCAGTCGGGGGTGAGCGGGTCAAACCCGGACAGTCCCAGGTCTGCGGCCAGCGCGGCCAGCAGCCCGCCCTGCCCCGCGCCCTGGCCGCTGGCGTGGCGCGCCAGCGCCACCAGCGTGTCGGTGCGCAGCCGCCCGGCGGGGCTCTGGCCCAGCGTGTGCAAGCCGTCGCGGATCTGCGACTCCTTGATCTCGCACAGATAGGCGTCGAGCCGCGCCAGCAGCGCCTCGCGCGCGGCGTCGGTGGCGGGCGCGTCAAAGCCCAGCTCCTGGTGCAGGCCGGCGGCCACCACCTGTTCGAGCATCACGGCGCGCAGGCGCTGGGCGCGACGCGGGTCGAGCTGCAGCGCGTCGTAGTACTCGTCCATGCTGCGCTCCAGCGCCTGCAGCGGGCCGTAGCTCTCGGCGCGGGTCAGCGCCGGCATCAGGTGGTCGATGATCACCGCCTGCGTGCGCCGCTTGGCCTGGCTGCCCTCGCCCGGGTCGTTGACGATGAAGGGGTACAGGTGGGGCAGCGGCCCGAGGATGGCGTCGGGCCAGCAGTCGGCGCCCAGCGCCACGCTCTTGCCCGGCAGCCATTCCAGGTTGCCGTGCTTGCCCACGTGCACCACCGCATCGACCGCGAACGCGCGGCGCAGCCAGAAGTAGAACGCCAGGTAGCCGTGGGGCGGCACCAGGTCGGCGTCGTGGTAGCGGGTGGCGAGGTCCGCGTCGCGCCCGCGCGCGGGCTGGATGCCGATGAACACTTTGCCCAGCCGCAGGCCCGAGACCATGAAGCGCCCGGCGCGCAGCATCGGGTCCTGCTCGGGCCGGCCCCACAGCTCGTTGATCGCCTGGCGGCTCTCAGGCGCCAGCCACTCGAAGTCGGCCAGGTAGTCGGCCAGCGCCAGGCTCTGGAAGGCCGGGCGGTGGGCATTGGCGTCCAGCGCGTTGGTCACGCCCTGCACCAGGCGGCGCATCAGCGCGTCGCCGTCCTCGGGCAACGGATCGGCGCCCAGGTCGTAGCCCTCGGCCTGCAGCGCGTGCAGGAGGGCCATGGTCGAGGCTGGCGTGTCCAGCCCCACGCCGTTGGCCAGGCGCGCGTCGTCGTGCGGGTAGTTGGCCAGGATCAGCGCGATGCGCTTGTTCGGCGCGGGCAGGCGGCGCAGCGCGCACCAGTTGCGCGCCAGCCGGGCGACGAAGCCGATGCGCTCGGGCTCGGGCTGGTAGCGCACCACGTCCACCTCGGTGCGCTCGCAGCGGTGCGCCAGGCCCTTGAAGCTGACCGCGCGCGTGGTGATGCGCCCGTCCACCTCGGGCAGCACGACGTGCATCGCCAGGTCGCGCGGGCTCAATCCGTGGGGGTCGTCCTGCCACTGCTCGCGCGTGCCACCGGCCATGATGAGCTGCAGCACCGGCGCGTCGCCGGCCAGCAGCACCGGCTCGGGCGGCGCGTCGCCGCTGGCGTCCAGCGAGACGATGGCGAAGCTGGTGGCGTTGAGCACCAGGTCCACGCCCTGCTCGGCCGCCAGCGCCTGCACAGCGGCCAGCGTCGAGGGAGTCTTGAGCGAATCGATGGCCAGCGCCTGCGCGCGCAGGCCCTGCGCCGCCAGCGCGGCCAGCAGCGCGTCGAACACCGCGGTGTTGCCCGACTGCGCATGCGCCCGGTAGAACAACAGCAGCGCCAGCGGCGCATCAGGCGCGACCGGCGGGCAGGCCGGGCCCGCATAGGGCAGCACCGCCGGCAGCGCCCGCGGCGGCGGCGGGCGCTGGCCACGGCCGAAGGCGGCGTGGGCGATCAGCGCGTAAAAGCCCAGCGCGTTGCCCCGCCCGCCGGCGCGCAGCGCGCGCCACAGCTGGTCGCAGTCGGCCGGCGCGGCGGTGCTGCGCAGCAGGAGCTGCCCGTCGGGCTGGTTGTCGCCCGAGAACAGCGCCAGCCACTGGCCCTGCCTGCGCGCCAGCGCCTGCACCTGCTCGACGACGTAGGCCCAGTCGCTGGTCGCGCCCAGGTGGTCGATGACGATGGCGCGCGCATGAACCAGCACGTCGTCGATGTACATGTCGGTCGACGCCGGCTGGCGCAGCCACATCAGGTTGGCCAGGCGCACGCTGGGAAAATCTGCGGGCAGTTGCTGAGCGGCGTCCGAGAGCAGCGACAGCGTCGTGTCGGCGGCGCTCAGGATGACGATGTCGCCCGGCGTCTGCACCACGCGCACCACGCCCTGGCCGCCGTCGTCCACATAGCCGCCGGGGCGCGTCGAGAGCAGGTGCATATCAGGCGTCCAGCGCCGCCTGCAGCTCCTGCTGCAGCGCCGGGCCGTCCAGGTGGTCGCCAATCAGCACCAGGCGCGAGGCGCGCTCCTCGCCCGGCAGCCAGCGGCGGTCGAACTGGCTGTCGAAGCGCTGGCCCACGCCCTGCACCACCAGGCGCATGGCCGCGCCCGGCAGCGCGACGAAGCCCTTGGCGCGGTAAATCTCGTGGCGCTGCACCAGCGCGGCGAGCGCGGCGATCAGCCGGTCGCGGTCGGCGACGGCCAGCGTGACGGCGACCGAGTCGAAGGCGTCGTGGTCGTGGTCTTCCTCCGCGTCGTGGTGGGTCTTGCGCGCGTCGATCACGTCCTCGACCGCGCGGCCCAGGCCCAGCACCAGCTCGGGCACGACCTGCCCGTGGTGGGCGTGCACCAGCTGCACGCCGGCGGGCGTCTCGGCGCGCACCAGCGCCTCGACGCGGGCGACGTCGGCCGCGTCCATGCCTTCGAGCTTGTTGAGCACCACCAGGTCGGCGGTGGCCAGCTGATCCTCGAACAGCTCGGCCAGCGGCGATTCGTGGTCCAGGTTGTCGTCGGCGCGGCGCTGCGCGTCCACCGCCTGCGGGTCGTCGGCAAAGCGGCCGGCGGCCGCCGCCGGCGCGTCGACCACGGTGACCACTGCATCGACGGTGAAGGCGTTGCGGATCTGCGGCCACTGGAAGGCCTGCACCAGCGGCTTGGGCAGCGCCAGGCCCGAGGTCTCGATCACCAGGTGGTCGATCTGCCCACGGCGCGCGGCCAGCTGCTCCATCACCGGCGCGAATTCCTCCTGCACCGTGCAGCACAGGCAGCCGTTGGCCAGCTCGAACAGCTGGCCGTTGTCCTCGCCCGATTCGTCGCAGCCGATGCCGCAGCCGCGCAGCAGCTCGCCGTCGATGCCCAGCGCGCCGAACTCGTTGACGATGACCGCGATGCGCCGGCCCTGGGACTGCGTCAGCAGGTGGCGCAGCAGCGTGGTTTTGCCGGCGCCCAGAAAGCCGGTGACGATGGTGGCGGGGATTTTGTTCAGTTGCATCGGTGTTCCTTCAGTGAATCGCGCAGCGGCGCTGCGCAGTGGTTCAGGGCAGCGCGCGCAGGCAGTCGACCAGCATCTGCGCCGCCTCGCCCAGGCGCGGGCCGGGGCGCTCCAGCAGTGCCATGCGCTCGGCGTCGAGCGCGCAGACCCGGCCGCCCTGCACCGCGGGCAGCTGCGCCCAGCCGGGGCGCTGCGCCAGGTTGGAGAGCATGGCGGCCGGGCCGACGATCAGCTCGGGCCTGCGGCGCACGATCCACTCGGGGTTGATCTTGGGAAACAGCCCCAGATCGCCGCCGACGATGTTGACCAGCCCCAGGCGGGTCAGCGTCTCGCCGATGAAGGTGGCGCTGCTCGCCGCCTTCGGCCCCAGGCCGATCTCGACGTAGACGCTGCGCCCGCGCAGGCGAGCGGGCAGGCGCGCGGCGGCGGCGTCCAGCTCGCGCTCTATCTTTGCGATCAGCGCCTCGGCACGCGCGGGCTCGCCCAGCGTGCGGCCCAGCGCGCGCAGCATGGCCTGCTGGTCGGCATGGGTGCGCACCACAAAGGTCTGCACCGGTATGCCCAGCTCGGCCAGCCGCTCGTCGAGGCGCGAGCGCGGGCCCAGCAGCACCAGGTCGGGGTGCAGCGCGGCAATGCGCTCGATCGACGCGTCGGCCATGCCGCCGATCTTGGGCAGGTTGGCGACCGGGCCGGGGCCGGTGGAATAGCGGTCGGTGCCGACGATGCGGTCGCAGTAGCCCAGCGCGCACACCGCGTCGGTCAACGACGGCGAGACGGTGACAATGCGCTGCTGCGCCTGCGCCGGGCCGGCCGCAAGACAGCCCAGCAGCGCCAGCAGCGGCAGCGGGCGCTGCGCCCGCTCGGGAGCCGCCAGCATCAGTCTTCGATTCCGCGCTGCGCGGGCACGCCGGCCTTGAAGTGGTGCTTGATCAGCGTCATCTCGGTGACGGTGTCGGCCAGGTCGATCAACTCCTGCGGCGCGCCGCGGCCGGTCAACACCACGTGCACATGGCCGGGGCGCTCGCGCAGGCAGGCCAGCACGTCGGCCAGTTGCAGCCAGCCGTAGCGCAGCGGGTACATGATTTCGTCGAGCACCACCATGAACAGCTCGCCGCCGCGGATGCTGGCCTCGGCCTTGGCCCAGCCGTCGCGCGCCAGTTGCGCCGAATGCTCCAGGTCGCGGCTCTTCCAGGAAAAGCCATCGCCCAGCCCTTCGATGGGCACGCCCAGCTGCTCGAACAGGCGGTGCTCGCCAAAGCGCGCCGACGGCACCTTCATGAACTGGTAGACCTTGACGGCCTTGCCGCGCCCGTGCGCGCGCAGCGCCAGGCCGAAGGCGGCCGTGCTTTTGCCCTTGCCGTTGCCGGTGTGCACCAGCACCAGGCCGCGGCGCTCGCCCTGGGGTTTGGGGGTGTCGCGGTGAATGGGAGGGGCTTCGATTTCCATGTCTCTTTCCTTTACGGGAGCCAGGCGCCACTGCGGGCGCGGGTTGAAATTGCATCGGTCAGCACGGCAGCGCCACCCACTGGCCGGCCAGCGAGTGCACGGCCACGCGGCGGTCGAACACCTGCTCGACCGCGCGGTGGGTGCGCTCGTCGGCGCAGCCGCCGTGGTGCACCACCTGGCCGGCGCGCATCACCACCAATTCGTCGGCGGCCAGCGCCATGCCCACCTCATGCAGCACGCTGACCACGGTGCAGCCGCGCGCCACCTCATTGCGCACCAGCGCCAGCCAGTCGGCCTGGTGCGGCGGATCCAGATTGGCCAGCGGCTCGTCCATCAGCAGCACGCGCGCCTGCACCGCCAGCACGCGCGCCAGCAACACGCGCTGGCGCTCGCCGCCCGACAGCTGCGCCAGCGGCCGATCGCGCCAGTCCCAGGCCTGGGTGGCGCGCAACGCCTGCTCGACGGCGGCGTGGTCGGCGGCGCTGGCCGGCTGCATCCAGCGCTGGTGCGGCAGCCGCCCAAGCATCGCCACGTCGTAGACGCGCAGGTCGTCGGCCGTGGCCTCGTTCTGGCCCAGCCAGGCCAGCGCCAGCGCGCGCTCGCGCCGGCCCCAGGCGCGCAGCTCGCGCCCCAGCAGCAGCACCTGGCCGCTGGCAGGCGCCAGCAGCCCGGCCAGCACCTTGAGCAGCGTGGACTTGCCCGCGCCGTTGGGGCCGACGATGGAGGTCCAGCGGCCCTCGGCCAGCGCCAGGTCCACGCTCTGCAAAATGGGGCGCGCGCCATAGGCCACGCCCACGCGGCGCGCGACCAGCGCGGCGTCGTGGCTGGTTTTGTGCTCGGCCTGCATCGGCTCGGCGCTCACAGCACGCCTCCCGCGCCGGTGCGCCGGTGCATCAGCCACAGCAGGTAGCCGCCGCCGAGCACCGCGGTCAGCACGCCCACCGGCAGCTCCTGCGGCGCCAGCAGCCCGCGCGCCAGCAGGTCGGCGCCGGCCAGCAGCGCCGCGCCCATCAGGCTGGCCAGCCACATCAGCCGGCCATGGGTGACATGCACCGCCGCGCGCACCAAATGGGGCGCGGCCAGGCCGACGAAGGCGATCAGCCCGGTCTGCGCCACCGCGGTGCCGGTGGCCAGCGCCAGCACCGCCACCAGCGCCGCGCGCAGCGGCGCCAGACGCAGGCCCAGGCTGAGCGCGGTCGATTCGCCCAGCGCCAGCGCGTCCAGCGTGCGCGACAATGCCCAGGCCGCGGCCAGGCTGGGCAGCCACACGGCCAGCATCAGCAGGCACGAGGTCCAGCCGACGAAGCCCGTCGAACCCAGCAGAAAACCCTGCATGGCCTGCAGCGAATCGGGCGACAGCAGCAGGATGAGCGAAGTGCACGCGCCCAGCACCACGCCGACGACCACGCCCGCCAGCAGCAGGCGCAGCGTGTGCTGCACGCCGCGCGCCAGCGCCAGCGTCAGCAGCACCGCGGCCACCGCGCCGACGAAGGCCGCGCCCGTGAGCCCCAGGCGCACCAGCCAGTGGCCCGAATACACCGAGACCACGGCCACGCTGGTGGATGCGCCCAGCATGCCGCCGGCGCCGCCCATCAGCGCCAGCACCGCGGCCACGCCCAGCGACGCGCCCGAGGCGCTGCCCAGCAGATAGGGGTCGGCCAGCGGGTTGCGAAACAGCCCCTGCGCCACCGCGCCGGCCAGGCCCAGCAGCGCGCCGGCGGCCCAGGCGCCCAGCGTGCGCGGCAGGCGGATGTCCCAGACGATCTGGCGCGCCATGGCGGCCTGCGCACCCTCGCCCGACCACAGCGGGCGCAGGCTCTCCACGCCGGTGCTGCCCACGGCAAGGCCCGCCAGCAGCAGCGCCGCGCCCAGCGCCAGCAGCACCAGCGTGAGCCAGTGCCCGGCGCTGCGCGGCACGGCCGGCGCGCGCACGCGGCTCAAGGGGCGAACCGATGTGTTCACCGCGCCGCCCCCTGCCCGGCCGCCGCGCCGGCGTTGCGGCGCAGGCAGTCGGCCATCAGCCGCGCGCCCTCGTCCATGCGCGGGCCGGGACGGATCAGCATGTCCGACTCCTGCGCATTGAACACGCAGACATGGCCCTGGCGCAGCGCGCGCATCGCGCTCCAGCCCGGGCGCGCCAGCAATCCGTCGGCACTGCGCGCGCCGACCATGACCACGTCGGGGTCGGCGCGCACGACGAACTCGGGGTTGATCTTGGGGAACGGCCCCAGTGACGCCGGCAGCACGTTGCGCGCGCCCAGGCGCGCCAGCGTCTGGCCGATGAACGACGCCTCGCCCGCGCCGAACGGCCCGGGGCTGACCTCGAAATACACGCGCAGGCCGCGCGCCTGGGGCGGCAGCGAGCGCGCCTGCGCATCAACCGCGGCGTCGATGCGCTGCCAGACCTGCTGCGCACCGTCGACGCCCAGCAACTGCCCCAGCTTGGTGATGACGCGCTGCACGTCGGCATGGGTCTTGGGCTCCAGCGCCGCCACCGGCACGCCCAGCGCGCGCAGGCGCTCGGCCGCGCGCGAGGAGGCGCTCATCAGCACCAGGTCCGGGCGCAACGCCACGACCATCTCGATGTTCGGATCCAGCCCACCGCCCACCTGCGGCAGCTGCTGCACGCTGGCGGGCCAGTTGGTGTAGCGGTCCACGCCCACCAGCCGGCCGCACGCGCCCAGCGCGCACACCGTCTCGGCCAGCGAGGGCAGCAGGCTGACGATGCGCTGCGGCGGCTGCGCCAGCACGACCGTCTGGCCGCGGTCGTCGACCACCTGCACCGGCTGCGCCTGCGCCGCGCCGAACATCAGCAGCAACAGGGCCAGCAGCACGGCAACGACGATCAGGATGCGCTTGGGCGGCGTGGGCTTCATGGCGCTTCGTCCTTCAGGGCCAGCGGCAGGCCGGCGGCCATCAGCGTCACCCGCGTGCAGGCCGCCGCCACCTGCTGGTTGAGCCGGCCGAGCGCGTCGACAAAGGCGCGCACCTCGCGCCCGAGCGGAATCACGCCCAGGCCGATCTCGTTGCCCACCAGCACGACCGGGCCGGGGGCTTGCTGCAAGACCTTCAAAAACAGAGCTGCCTGTGCCGGCCAGTCCTGAGCCTCATCGGTACTTGCTCCTTCCCCCTTTGGGGGAAGGTTGGGATGGGGGCCGCCCCCCGGCGCCACCGGCATCAACCAGTTCGTCAGCCACAGCGTCAGGCAATCGACCACCACCAGCGCCTGCGGGCTGCCCACGCGCGCCAGCGCCCCCGCCAGATCGCGCGGCTCCTCCAGCGTCAGCATGCCGGGCACGCGCTCGGCGCGGTCGCGCTGGTGGCGCGCGATGCGCTCGGCCATCTCTTCGTCCCAGGCCTGGCCGGTGGCGATGAGCACCGCGCGGTGCGTCGGCGACTGCGCCAGCCACTGGCGCGCCAGCAGCTCGGCGCGGCGCGACTTGCCGCTTTTCTGCCCGCCCAGGATCAGCTCGCTGCGCGCGATGGACAGGTCTGCAGTCATGGCGCCTCCGCGGTGAACAGCGCCGCCGTGGCCTCGGGGCTGGAGGCAAACCAGGCGTGAAAGAAGCTGGCGCGCACGCTGCCCTGCCGGTACAGCGCCTCGCCCGCGCCCGGCGCCGGCATCTGCCCCGGCCGCGCGCTGCGCGTGGCCACGGGCGCGGCGCTGTCCAGCGTCGCGTAATGAAAGGTATGGCCACGCAGCACGCCCGCATCCAGCGCCAGCTGCTGCGGCCCCAGCCCCGCCAGGCGCTGCTGCAGCACGGCCCGCCCGGGCAGCAGGCCCCACAGCGGCTGCACGTGGCCGTCCGGCAGCGCGATCGACTCGGCCAGCGCCAGCATGCCGCCACACTCGGCCCACACCGGCCGGCCTGCGTCAACATGCACGCGCAGGTCCTGCTGCAACGTGGCGTTGGCGGCAATCTGCGCGGCGTGCAGCTCCGGATAGCCGCCAGGCAGCCACAGCGCATCGCACGCCGGCAGGCGGTCGCCGGCCAGCGGCGAGAAGAACACCACGCGGGCGCCCAGCCGCTCCAGGGTCTGGATGTTGGCCGGGTAGATGAAGGCAAAGGCCGCGTCGCGCGCCACCGCCACGGTGCGCCCGGCCAGTAGCGGCGGTACGACGGCCGGCGGCTGCGGCGCGAAATCGACCGCAAAGCACTGCAGCGCCGCCGCGTCCATCCGGCCCAGCGGCGTGGCGGCCAGCGCGTCGGCGGCGGCGTCCAGGCGCTCCAGCGCATCGGGCAGCTCGTGCGCCGCGACCAGGCCCAGGTGCCGCTCGGGCAGCAGCGGCCCGCCGCCCTCGCCCGCCAATCGAGGCAATGCGCCCAGCCAGTCGGCGCCATCCTTCAGGCCATCGCGCAACATCTGAGCGTGGCGTTCACCGGCCACACGGTTGGCCAGCACGCCGGCCCAGGGCAGGCCGGCGCGGTAGGTCTTGAGGCCATGGACGATGGCACCCAGCGTGCCGCCCATGGCTTGTGCATCGACCACGGCGAGCACCGGCATGCCGAAATACTCTGCCAAATCGGCCACGCTGTCCGCGCCGTCGAACAGGCCCATCACGCCCTCGACCAGGATCAGGTCGGCCTCGCGCGCCGCAGCATGCAGGCGCGCAGCGCAGTCCTCGGGGCCGGTCATCCACAGGTCGAGCTGCTCGACCGGCGCGCCGCTGGCCAGTTGGTGCCAGTGCGGGTCGAGGTAGTCCGGCCCGCACTTGAACACCCGCACGCGCCGCCCCTGCCGCGCGTGCAGGCGCGCCAGCGCGGCGGTGACGGTGGTCTTGCCCTGGCCGGAGGCACAGGCGGCAATCACCAGGGCGGGGCAGCGGGCTGAGATGGTCATCGCGTCTTCAATGCCGCGTCAGTACTGCGGCGCCCATTTCAGGCCGACGTAGAAGGTGCGGCCTGCGGTGGCGTAGTCCTTGGCCAGCACGTAGTCGCGGTCATTCAGGTTGTCCACGCGCGCCACCAGCTGCCAATCGCGCGCGAGGCGGGTGGAGGCACTCAGGTTGAGCATCCCATAACCCCCAAGCACCGTCGTATTCGCCGGGTTGTCATAGCGACGGCTGGCCAATTGCCACTCGCCACCCAGATTCCACCCTGCGAGGGCCGTTTCGGCGCCCAACGTGGCATAGCGCTTGGAACGGCGCGCCAGCAGCTTGCCCGTGTCACGGTCGCGGGGGTTTTGCCAGTCGATCGAGCCGTGCAGCAGAACCTGGCCCAGTTTGGTCGCTCCGGCCAGGGTTACGCCCTCCAGTTGCGCCTTGCCTACGTTGGCATAGCAACCCGGGTACATGCCAGCACTCCCCCCCGGGCACGGCCCCGGCCCCGAAACATAATTGATCAGGTTGCTGACCCTGTTGCGGTAGGCCGTCAACGACACGCCATGAACACCGTCCTGCCAGTGCAATCCCAGTTCTGCATTGCGGCTGGTCTCGGGTTGCAGCGTGGCATCGCCGTAGTCGCTGAAACGCTGATACAGCGTAGGCGCCCGGAACGCAGTGCCCACCGAGGCCGTGGCGCGCCAGTTCTTGACGAACTCATAGCCATAGGCGGCACTGCCCGTGGTCTTGCCGCCAAATTCACTGTCGCGATCATGCCGTGCATTGAGCTGCAGCGTATGGGCGCCGGTACGCAGGCCATAGCCCAGCGCCAGCGCGTTTTGCGCACGTTGACGATCATGGTCGATCGATGTGCTCTCCAGGTGGTCTTCTCGCCGCTCCAATGTCGCGCTCAACTGGTGAATGCCGAAGTGCCAGTCGTTCTGGAAGAGGTAGCCGCGCAGGCGGGTCTCGGTCAAATAGGGCGAGGGCCGGGTTTCATAGCGGTCGCGCGACTCGGAAACAGACAGGCGGGTGCTGTAGTGCTCCGTCCAGCGCGCCTGCCAGTTCAAGCCCAGCGCCTGGGTGCGCCGCAGGTTGCGGTCATCGGCGGCGCTGGTGTCATAGCCACTGTTGGTGTCGTTGTACAGCAACGAGCCTTCCAGCCGGTGCGCGTCGTCGATTTGAAAGCCAAGGCGGCCGTTGGCGGCGGTGCTGCGGTAGCCGTCACGGTCGGGGTTGTGGCCAGCGTTGGTCTTGCTGTCAAAGCCCTTGCTGGTCTCGCGCGCCACGCCAAGCGCGTAGTCCCACGCGCCCGTGGCGCCGCTCACGCCCGCCTCGCCGCGCCAAGTGCCGTGCGATCCCGCGCCAACACCCACATAGGGCGCCATGCCGGCCTCGCCCTTCTTGGTAAAGATCTGAACGACACCGGCAATCGAATCCGAGCCATACACCGCTGCGGCGGGGCCACGCAGCACTTCGATTCGATCGACCATCGACAGCGGCAAAGCCTCCCAGCTCGCACCACCGCTGCCGGCCTGGGAATCCATGCGAATGCCGTCGACGTACACGGCGGTGTAGTTGGTGGACGCGCCGCGCAGGTACAGGCTGGAGCTGGTGCCTGGCCCGCCATTGCGCACGAACTGCACACCCGGCAACCGCGCCAGCACGTCCACCAGGCCGGTGGCACCGCTGCGTTCTATGGTTTCACGGTCGACGATGGACACGTCGGCCACGACGTCGGTCAAAGGTTGCGCGATGCGCGTGGCGGTCACCACGGTCTCCTGCAACTGGCTGGCGGGCGTGAGCAGCGCCACCTGGGTCTGCGCCTGGACTGCCACGGCAGCGCACAGCGCCAAAGGCAGGGCGGCCATGCGCATCGGAATGGAACGAGAAATCGACATGGGAAATAAATAAGAATCGTCGCCACCACCGACCTCCCCGTCGGCATCTGGGCACCACGGCCTCGTCGCGCTTGCAGACAGGCGCGTCAAAACCACCGTGTTGGCCGGTATCCGGGCTGGCGAAACGCCCTGGCAGCGCCTTCCCAAGCACTTGTTCAAGGCGCTCAGTGGCTGTGTTGCTGGAGGGTGGACCGGTGCGATCCGTTCGCTGACCGTTGCGGGGGCAGCGCAGGCTCGGCGCCACCGTGGCGGTGGCTACCTCCCTGCTTCCCGTTGAACTGCGGCGTGTGAACCACGACCGCGAGCACCAACGCCGGCGATTCTATCGCTGTCTGGCGCGCCACTTCCTTGGAGCGCATTGACAATCTCGGCACGCTCTTACAATACCGGCCCTATGGCCTCACCCTCTCCCATCGATCAGGTCGCCGAGCGCATCGAGCGCCTGCTGCTGCGCCACGCCGAGTTGCAGCGCACCAATGCGCTGCTGTCCGAGCAGGTGGCAACGCTGACGCAGGAGCGCGACTCGCTCAGGTCGCGCCTGCAGGCGGCGCGCGCGCGCATCAACACATTGATCGAGCGCCTGCCCAGCGCCTCACAGGATCAGGAGCAGCAGCCATGACGTCCCGACAGATCGAAGTGCAGATCCTGCAGCAAAGCTATCTTCTGGCCTGCCCCGAGGGGCAGGAGACGCGGCTGCTGGAGGCGGTCGAGCGCGTGGATACGGCGATGACGCGCATCCGCGACGCGGGCAAGGTACGTGCACGCGAGCGCATCGCGGTGCTGGCGGCGCTCAATCTGGCTTTCGAGATTGCCGACCAGCACGCGGCGGCGGCCAGTACGCCCGCCCCGGCGCCGCGCGACGATGACGCGCTGGCGCCTGAAGACGGCGCGCGGCTGCAAGCACTGGCCGCGCGCCTGGACGAGGTGTTGGGCGACGACGGGCGCCTGCTGTAGGCGGCTGGCCTTTTCGGCCCATGTTGCACTGCGAATCGGGGGCACGCGGCGGATGAATTTGCCGCCGGCAGGGCTTACAATGAAATCGTCTGCGGAGTTGCCGGGCTTTATAGTTCCTTGAACCAATGCTCCTTGAGCTCGGGTCTGGTACATCGCCTGGCGGGCGTGATCATCTCGCGTCAGATGAACCCAACGCCTAGCTGCCCGGACCCACCTGAACCCCCGGTTCAGGATGACGGCCCGGCACCTTCCGCAGACACCTTCCCTTTTTTGAGCGCCAGCTACCCTTGCTGGCAGGTGGCGCGCAGTTTGACGCCCAGTTCTGCCGCAGGCAGCGCCGGCGCGCACAGAAACCCCTGGAAGCTGTCGCAGGCCATGTCCTGCAGGATCTTGCGCTGCGCTTCGGTCTCGACGCCTTCGGCCACCACCTTCATGCGCAGGGCGCTGCCCATGTTCAAAATGGCCTGCACGATGACCAGGTCGTCGCCGTCTTCGGCCAGCCCCTGCACGAAGGAGCGGTCGATTTTCAGCTTGTAGATGGGCAGGCGCTTGAGGTAGGCCAGGCTTGAGTAGCCGGTGCCGAAATCGTCGATGGACAGCCCCACGCCCAGTTGCGCCAGGGCGCTCAGCAGGTGCTCCATCTCCTGTGCGTCCTGCAGCAGAATGCTCTCGGTCAGCTCCAGCTCCAGCAGGTAGGCCGGCAGGCCGGCAGCGGCCAGCAGCCGGGCCACGCGCTCGACATAGCCGGGCTGGCGAAATTCCAGCGCCGAGACGTTGACCGACACCGCCAGCGGCGTGCCCGCCTGCAGCCAGTGCAGCGCCTGCTGCACGGCCTGCTCCATCACCCACTCGCCCAGCGTGACGATGTAGCCCGACTCCTCCGCCAACGGGATGAACACGCTGGGCGCGATGGCACCGATCTCGGGATCGGTCCAGCGCAGCAGCGCCTCTGCGCCAACGATGTCGCCGCTGGTCAGGCTGACCTGGGGCTGGTAGTGCACCCGCATGTGGCCCTGACCCAGGGCCTGGCGCATCGCGTGTTCGAGCTTGATGCGCGGCAGCAGGTCGGCGTTCATCTGCGGCTGGTAGAAGCCGTAGTTGCCGCGCCCGCGCTCCTTGATGCGGTACATCGCGATATCGGCCTGCTTGATCAGGTCGTCCAGCGTCTCGCCGTCGGTGGGGTACAGGCTCAGGCCCATGCTGCACTGCACCGAGAACTTGAGCTCGTCGAGCATGAACGGGTAGCTCATGGTCTCCAGCACGCGCTGGGCCACTTTTTGCGCCACCGAGGTGCCCGCGCCGTGCAAATAGATCACGAACTCGTCGCCGCCCAGCCGGCACAGCATGTCCACCGGGCGCAGGCAGGTCTGCAGGCGCTGTGCGACCAGCTTGAGCACCCGATCGCCAAAGGTGTGCCCCAGCGAGTCGTTGACGATCTTGAACCGATCCAGGTCCAGAAAGCAGATGGCAAAGCTCTGGCCCTGGCTGCGGGCCTGCTCGATCGCGGTGTTGACCCGCTGGCGCAGCATCAGGCGGTTGGGCAGGCCGGTGAGCACGTCGGTGTAGGCCAGCTCCTCGATGCGTTTTTGCGCCGCGTGCTGCGCGGTCAGGTCACGCAGAAAGCCGATGCTTTGCGTCAACCGCCCGGTCGCGTCGCGCAGCGCCACCCACGACAGCCAGACGACGCAGGGCGTGCCGTCGCTCGTCGGCAGGTGCAGTTCACCCTTCCAGACGCCGCAGTCCTTCCATTGCTGCTCGACCTGCGCCATGAAGGCGCTGGACGAGCGCGCATCGCACAGCAGATCGATGGCCGGGCGCTCCAGCACCTCTTGTGCAAACTGGCCCAGCAGTTGTTCTCCGCTGGGGTTGATGCGCACCACCTGGTGGCGCGCGTCGGCAATGAAAATGGCGTCCAGGCTGGACTCGAACGATTGCGCCGCCAGGCGCAGGTCGGCCTGATCCTGCAACTGCTGCGTGATGTCGCGAAAGGTGAAGATGCGTCCAACGGCGCGCCCCTTGACGCGCTGCGCCATCGAGCGGCGCTCGACGATCGTGCCGTCGTTCAAGTGCAACACGTCATGGCTTTCGTGCAGCGGGTCGAGCGTGATTTCGGTCAGCCGCTGCTCATAGGCCTGGGGGTCGGGCACCTGCTCGCGCATGAACGCGCTCATGGCTGGGGTGTTGCGCTTGCGCACCAGTGCGCGCGGCAGCTTCCAAATCTGCACCAGGCGCTCGTTGAACACGCGAATGCTGCCGTCCAGATTGCAACTGAGCACGCCGTCGGCGGCCGAGTCGAGCGTGGCCTTGAGCTCGGACTGCACCGCCTCCAGATCCTGCTCGCTGCGCTGCAGCGCAGTGATGCCGAGCATGGTCATCAACAGCCAGGGCCCGCCATCGGCCGGCGGGGCGTCCAGGCGCACGACGCGCCGCTGCACTGGCACCAGGCCATGGTTGCCGCGGTGCTCTACCACGGTACGCGAATGGATGCCGCGGCCGATCTCGGCCAGATCCTGGCCCCAGAAGACCAGGTCTTCGGGCGTGATCGCCAGCTCGCGCACCGCCAGGCCCTGCATGGCGTCAAGGTCGCGCCCGGTCAGCTGGGCTGCCTGGGCATTGGCGTAGCAAATGCGCAGGTCGCCGCCGTTGATCAGCCACGCGGCAACGTCCAGGCTGTCAACGATGCTGCGCCATGGCAAGGCGGACTGCGCGCGGGTCATGGCGCCTTGCCCTCCTCTGGCGGATCGGTGCGGACATTTTCAAAGAAATAGCAAAAATACTGCCGCACCGCGAAAAATTCGAGCATGTGCTGCGGCAGTTGCTCGGGCTTGAGGCTGCGCACGATGCCCAGGCCCTGGGCTTGCGCCAGATCGAGCAGCTGCGTGCGCGCCTCGTCTTCACCAAGGGCTGGATCGAACACCAGCACGCTGGGGCGCAGCGGATGGCGCGCATCGACCAGCACCACCTGCGCGTAGCGTTCGTCAGTGAGCTGCACCAGCGAGCCCGGCGGGTAGACGCCCATCATGCGGATGAACACCTCCAGCACCCAAGGGTCGAAGCGCGAGCGCTCGCGGGCATACATCTGCGCCAGCGCGTTGTGCGGCGTCAGCGACTGGCGACCATGCAACGGGTTGCACAGGCGGTCGTAGGCATTGACCACGGCCACGATCTTGCCCCACAGGCGCATGTCCTGGTCGCGCAGACGGCGCGGAAACCCGCTGCCGTCGGCCATTTCATGGTGCTGGGCAATGGCCTGCAGCACCTCCTCGTCCCAGCCCATGCGAGCACACAGGTCAACCGAAAAGGCTACGTGCTCCTCATAGCGCCTGAGGTCGGCCGGCGCCAGCGCCGTGCCGGGCTCGGCGATGTGCAGCGGCAGCAGCATCTTGCCCAGGTCATGCTGCAGCGCGGCCGCGGCCACGCCGCGCAATGCCTGCGCTGCCTCGCCCAGCGCATTGGCCAGCATGGTGGACAGCACCATCACGTTGACCGCGTGCATGGCGGTGCGCGAGCCATGGACGTCGGGCAGCAGCCGTATGGCAAAGGGCTGGGCGCCCAGCAGCTCGGCAACGAAGTCCTCGACCAGCGCCTGCACCTGCATGCGCGCCTCGGCGGGCGCAACCATCACCGTGCTGCACACTCCCTGGTACAGATCGGCCAGGCGGTAATACTGCTCTTCGCACGCCACAAAGGCGGTGTCCCATTCTTCGCGGGGGTTGAGCAGTGCCCGCTCCCGGTCTGCCCTGTCTCGCGCCGATGGGGTCAATGGGGTCGGCGCCGTTGCCGTTTGTGATGGATCGTTTTCGCTGGATTCGTCTTCTGCCAGCGGCACTTCCTGCGCATCCTGGCCCTGAACTGCGTCCGCTGCGATTTCGATGGTGCTTTTTTCCGGAATCACGCGCACCTGCCTCAGTCCAAGCTGGCGAAGCTGGGTAATCTGCTCGCGCGAAGTCAGAAGAAAACTGCTTTTCGGGAAAGGATGATTCAGCCAGCCGACCTTCAGCTGAACATACATGCCCACGCGCAGTTTCTCGATTTCAATCAGGACGGGGACGGACAAAGGCACTTCTGAATATTTCGCGGCAAACGAAACGTTACAACCGTATACCGCTTCATTATGGAGCTTTTACAAGTGCTGGAAAGTGTAGTCCAACCCTGTCCTGTCGCCATCCTACGACACGCACCAGGGCGCAGGTTGCCCGTGGACGACGTCCATCCACAGCGCCCACGCCCCCATGGTGCACAAAATGGCTCCCGCCACGCGCATGCCCAATCCCGCGCGCACCTGGGCCAGCCGCTGGTGCAACTGCCCCAGCGCCCAGGGGCCGGCAATCAGCCACAGCGCACTGCCCAGGCCGAACAGTGCCATACAGGCAAAGCCATTGACCACGCTGCCGCTCAATGCGGCCATCAAGAGTGCGCTGTAGAGCAGCCCGCATGGCAACAATGCCCAGGCCATGCCCGTGACGAACAGGCCGGTGGTGTGCTGCGTCCAGGGACGCACCCACTGCCACAGCGTGCGCCCCGCTCCCTCGATCCATGCCGGCTGACGCGCCTGCAACAGCATCAGCAGCCCCCAGGCCAGGATCAGCACATGCATCAGCGTCCACAGCGGGCGCAGGCCCGGACTGAAGTCCGCGAGCCAGACCAGCCTGTCCATGGCCAGCGCGGCCAATGCACCGGCCGCGCCGTAACCGAGCAGACGCCCCAGGTGAAAGCCCAGCAGGCGCGCGCCGAGCCGGCGTGCTGGCGCTGCACCGCCCCCTTGGATTCGGGTCAGCGTCAGCGCCCCTCCCGCTACCGCCTGGCCCTCGTCTTCACCCTTGTGCAACTGGCCCGTCAAAGCTGCACAGGGGGCGGCACACATCACCAGGCAGTGAGCACCACCCGTCAAACCCATGAACAAGGCCGTCGAGGCCAGAGCTAGCAACATGGAGGGTAATCCGCCGGGTGTCGGGCGGCATGCGCCCGCTCGACCGCGCCGGGACGAGAAGGGGCAATGAGAGGACCAATAGATACGAGCAACACCGCTTGCCGTTTAAATAATGCGCGAGAACCGCGCGCGATTACGGTCGGCCTGCAGGTATCTGTCGAACACCATGGCCACGCCGCGCACGAAGAACCAGCCCATAGGCGTGACCTGCACGCCTTCAGGCTTGAGGCAGACCAGGCCTTGCTGCTCCATGTCCTTGAGCCGCTCCAGCTCGGCAGCGAAGTACTGGGGCACGTCGACCAGCCAGGACTGCGCAAACGGCTCGTACAGCAACTCGCCCTGGCACATCAGCGCCATGATGGCGGCGCGGCGCATCAGATCGTCGCGCGTCAGCGCCAGGCCGCGCGCAATCGGGATGCGGCCGCGGTTGATCGCGTCGTAGTAGTCCTCCAGCACCTTGGCGTTCTGGCTATAGGTTGCACCGACGCGGCCGATGGCCGAAACGCCCAGCGCAATCAGGTCGCAATCGGGCTGGGTGCTGTAGCCCTGGAAGTTGCGGTGCAGCCGTCCCTGGCGCTTGGCAACGGCCAGCGCGTCGTCGGGCAGCGCGAAGTGATCCATGCCCACGTAAACGTAGCCCGCGTCGATGAAGGACTCGATCGAGCGCGCCAGCATGGACACCTTGGCCGCGGGCGCCGGCAGGTCGGCGATATTGATGCGCCGCTGCGCCTTGAAGCGCTCGGGCAAGTGGGCATAGGCGTACAGCGCAATGCGATCCGAGCGCAGTTGCACGACCTGCTCCAGCGTGCGGTTGAACGATTCGGGCGTCTGCAGCGGCAGGCCGTAGATCAGGTCGACGTTGACCGAGTCGAAACCCAGCTTGCGCGCGCTCTCGACCAGCGCAAACACCTTGTCAGCGGGTTGCACCCGGTGCACCGCCTTTTGCACGTCGGGGTCGAAGTCCTGTACGCCAAAACTCAGGCGGTTGAAGCCCAGTTCCTTGAGCACCGCCAGGCGGTGTTCGTCGACGGTACGCGGGTCGACCTCGATGGAATACTCGCCGCCGGGCACCAGCGTGAAGCTGCGCGTGAACATGCTCATCAGGTCGCGCAGGCCCTCGTCGGTCAGGAAGGTGGGCGTGCCGCCGCCCAGGTGCAACTGGCTGACCTGCTGCCCGACGCCGCAGTGCGCCGTGTGCAGGTCGATCTCGCGGCTGAGGTAGCGCAGGTAGACCTCGGCGCGCTCGGGGTGCTTGGTGATGATCTTGTTGCACGCGCAGTAATAGCACAGCGACTCGCAAAACGGGATGTGCGCGTACAGCGACAGTGGCGTGTTCTTGCCCACCGCACTGACCTTGCGCTGCTGCAGCGCAAGCACGTACTGCTCTTCGCCAAACGCTTCGACAAAGCGGTCGGCCGTGGGATAGGAGGTGTAGCGGGGCCCGGGCACGTCGAAGCGACGCAGGAGTTCGGGCGTGATAGCAACGGTCATGACGGATTTCCAGACGATAACGGCAAGACTGTGCCGCAGTGGACCGGCAACCGTCTTGACTACAATCAAGAACCGGCCGCTTCCTGCATGGCGGCCTGGCCCGGATCGAGAGTCCCGAGATTGTCTCCGGATTTACCCTCTGTACCTTTTTTCAGATGTAAGCTCTGACCATGGGCAAGGTTTCTGCTTCTTCCAGCGCGCACGCCTTCAAAGTCGCCTGCTCCAACTGCAATCTTCGCGAGTTGTGCATGCCGGTCGGCCTGAACGACCAGCAAATGCAGCGCATCGACGACATCGTTGCGACGCGGCGCAAGATCAAGCGCGGCGGCTCGCTGTTTCGCAACGGCGAGGCATTCACCTCGCTGTTTGCCATTCGCACCGGTTTTTTCAAGACCTGCGTGGCGACCGAGGACGGACGCGACCAGGTCACGGGCTTTCAGATGGCCGGCGAGATCATCGGCCTGGACGGCATCGTCAACGACCACCACACCTGCGATGCCGTGGCGCTGGAGGATGCCGAGGTCTGCGTGATGCCGTTCGACCGCATAGAGGAACTGTCTCGCGAGGTCACACCGCTGCAGACACACCTGCACAAGATAATGAGCCGCGAGATCGTACGCGAGCACGGCGTGATGCTGCTGCTCGGCAGCATGCGCGCCGAGGAGCGGCTGGCGGCTTTCTTGCTCAACCTGGTGCAGCGCCTGCATGACCGCGGCTTCTCGCAATCCGAGTTGGTGCTGCGCATGACCCGCGAAGAGATCGGCAGTTACCTGGGCCTCAAGCTGGAGACCGTCAGCCGCACTTTCTCCAAGTTCGCCGAGGACGGTCTGGTCGAGGTCAAACAGCGCCACGTGCGCATCCTGGACACCGACGCGCTCAAAGCCATCGTCAACAGTCAACAGGCCTGACGACGGCCAATCCCGCCACGGGCGGTATTACATCGAAGAAAACTTGGCGCAATCGGCTGGACGCTGCAGGTCGGGGACAGGGCAGCGATTGAGTTCAAAGGGCGAGAGCGACAGCAGGGTCGTCAGCGCGCCCGCACCCATGATCACCAGCCAGAACACGAAGAACGCCACGGTGTAGACACCTTCGCGCGAGAGGTTCACCGGCTGGTCGAACCACTGCAACATTTGCGGATCGACAAAAGCAAACACCAGCATTTCCAGCACGGCCGCCATCAGAAAGGCCGGCCAGACAATCCACATCAGTCGCTGCATCCGCATTGCATCGTCTCCTGTTCTTTGGATGAAGAGGCAGACTAGCACTGAGGCCGGCCATGCAATCCATGCATGCGCGCTAAACCATGCACGGCACTCGGAATTGACCCAGGTCACGACAGCGCATGGTCAGAGCCCGGCGCTTGCCGCGCGCGATATCAGGGACGATGTTCTCGCGGCGTTGCCGCATGGTTGCGGCCCTTGAGCGCCGGCGTCATGGCTGCCGCCTCCGCTTCCTGCTGCGCCCTGAGCGTCTGATTGATTTCCAGGCCGCGCTGGTAATAGTCTTCGCTCAGTACCGGATCAGGGCGGCTGACGGCCAGCCACAGCGTCACGAAACCGGCGACGACGACGACGGCAGGCCCGGCGATCAGCATCCAGACCATGCCGAACTTCCACCAGGGTCGCGCCGGGGCGTCACCGGGCATCGGCCCGGGTGCAGTGGAGGGATTTGCAATCATTGAAGACTCCTCATCGAAACGGCGACCACTCAGCGCGGCACCAGGAACACCGATTTCTCGGAAACCTGTGCCTTGCTGCCCAGCGCCTGGATATCAAAGTAAATCGTGTGCGACCCGGGCTGCGCCGAGCCGTAGGGGATGTGCAGGCGCACCGACACCCAGCGCGACTCGGCCGGCCCCAGGTCGAATTCCTGCTCGGTGGCCACTTCCAGCTCCGGCAAGCCGCGCGCCGCAATGTGGTAGCGCTGCGCGCGTTCGGTAGCGTTCATGATCTGCAGGCGGTAAACGTTCTCCAGCTTGCCACCGGCGACGATGCGCGAGAGCGCGGCGCGGTCGCGCACGATGTCCACCTTCATCGGCGAGCGTACGACGAGACTAGCCATCATGCCAATGCACAGCAGCAGCAGCAGTGCGGAGTAAACCAGTACGCGCGGACGCAGCACGCGCTTGATCATCTGCGACTGCGTCCAGTGGTTCTTGACTCCGTTTTGCGTGGAAAAGCGAATCAACCCACGCGGGTAGTTCATCTTGTCCATCACGGTGTCGCAAGCATCCACGCACAGGCCGCAGCCTATGCATTCGTACTGCAACCCGTCGCGGATGTCGATGCCGGCCGGGCACACCTGCACGCACAGCGAACAATCGATGCAATCGCCCAGCCCTTTGGCCTTGTAGTCCACCGTCTTGGCGCGCGGCGCACGCGGCTCGCCGCGCTCGGGGTCGTAGGTGACGATCATCGTGTCTTTGTCGAACATCGCGCTTTGGAAGCGCGCGTACGGGCACATGTATTGGCAGACCTGCTCACGCAAGAAACCGGCGTTGCCATAGGTAGCCAGGCCATAGAACAGTACCCAGAAAATCTGCCAGCCGCCGTGCAGGGCCAGCAGCTCGCTGCCCAGCTCGCGAATAGGCACAAAGTAGCCGACAAAGGTGTAGCCCGTCCACAGCGCGATGGCCAGCCAGACGACTTGCGTGGCCGTCTTCTTCCAGATTTTCTCGAACGTCCAGCCGCTTTTATCCAGACGCATGCGCGCGCTGCGATCGCCCTCGATTTTGTGCTCTACCCACACGAAGATCTCGGTGTATACGGTCTGTGGGCAGGCAAAGCCGCACCACAAACGCCCGGCCACGGCGGTGAACAAAAACAGCGACAGCGCCGAGATGATTAGCAGACCCGTCAAATAGATGAAGTCCTGCGGATACAGCACCAGGCCGAAGATATAAAAACGGCGCGCACCCAGGTCGAACAACACCATCTGGCGCTCGCCCCACTGCAACCAGGGCAGGCCATAGAACACCAGCTGCGTGACGTAGACCATGATCCAGCGCCAGCGCGCAAAAATCCCATCAATGGAGCGCGGATAGATTTTTCTGCGTTTTTCGTACAGCGACACCGTCTGCGCACCAGCGGCAGGCGGCGCGGTCTTGGTAATGGTTTTATGGGGTTTACCCGGCTTTGCTTTCATGGCGCTACATACTTCTCTTGACCCGCACAAGCCATTACGGCTTCAACACGAAAGGGCCGGCGCCCTGTGCAAAGGCAGCCGGCCCATAGTGCAACACGTCAGAACTACTGACCCGAAGCCCCCTGGTGGGACAGTCCCCAGACATAAGCCGTCAGCACATTGATTTGGGCGTCGGTGAGCTTGCCGCCCTCGGCAATCGCCTGTGCCGGCATCTGGTTTGTCTTGCCGTTGTTGATCATGGCGACGATCGCCGCCTCGCCCCAGCCATGCAGCCAGACATCGTCGGTCAGGTTGGGCGCACCCAGCGCCTGGTTGCCCTTGCCGTCGGCACCATGGCAGGCGGCGCAAGAGGCAAACAGCGGCTTGCCCAGCGCGGCGCGCACCGAATCGTGCGGACTGCCCGACAGGCTGAGCACGTACTGGGCGACGTTGCGCACGTCCTCGCCCGAGCCCACGGCCTCGGCCATCGGAGGCATCACGCCGATACGGCCGTCGTGAATGGTCTGGCGAATCTGCTCGGGATCACCGCCA
Source organism: Comamonas faecalis (assembly GCF_039538025.1). NCBI lineage: Bacteria > Pseudomonadati > Pseudomonadota > Betaproteobacteria > Burkholderiales > Comamonadaceae > Comamonas > Comamonas faecalis. The sequence goes on along the minus strand of NZ_BAABBP010000001.1, from coordinate 43,898 downwards.
TACAGCCAGTCGCCGTCGCTCAGATTGGGAAAGCCCTTGCTGCCGCGCGCGTCCGAACCATGGCACTGGGCGCAGTTGTTCATGAACAGGCGGTCGCCAATGGCCATGGCTGCCGGGTCTTGCGTCAGCTGCTCGGCGCTCATGCCGTCAAAGCGCGCGTACAGCGGCTGCAACTGCTCGGCCGCCTTGTCCATCTCGCGCTGGTACTCGCCAACCTGCGTCCAGCCCAGCTGGCCCTTGAAGGTACCCAGCCCGGGATAGGCGATCAGGTAGCCGGCGCCAAAGAGCAGCGTGATGACGAACAGCCACATCCACCAGCGCGGCATGGGGTTGTTCATCTCGGTCAGGTCTTCGTCCCAGACGTGGCCGGTGGTGTTGTCGGCCGTCGCCTCGACCTTCTTGCGCGACGTGAGCCACAGCAACAAGCCACAGCCGACGATGCCGACGATGGTGATGATGGTGACGTAGACCGACCAGAAGTTACTCGTGAAATCGCTCATGGGTTCTCTCTAGTTGTGTACGTGGGAGGCGTCAGTCCTCGAGGAAGGGCAGCTGCGCCGCCTCCTCGAAGCGCGCGCGGTTGCGGCCCAGGTAGGCCCAGACCCCAATGCCCACGAAGCTCGCCAGCGATGCCAGCGTGACCGCGATGCGCCAGGTGGTGATGTCCATGGCTGCCTCCCTTATTTGAGCTGGTGACCCAGCGATTGCAGATAGGCAATCATGGCGTCCATCTCGGTCTTGCCTTCCACCTCCTGCACTGCGCCGGCGATCTCCTCGTCGGTATAAGGCACGCCCACCTTGCGCAGCGCGCGCATGTGCGCCGGCATGACCGCGGCATTCACCAGGTTCTTCTCCAGCCACGGGTAGGCCGGCATGTTGGACTCTGGAACCACGTCGCGCGGGTCGTTCAGGTGGATGCGGTGCCACTCGTCGCTGTAGCGGCCGCCCACGCGGTGCAGATCCGGGCCGGTGCGCTTGCTGCCCCACTGGAAGGGATGGTCGTAGACGAACTCGCCGGCCACCGAGTAGTGGCCATAGCGCAGCGTCTCGGCGCGGAAGGGACGGATCATCTGCGAGTGGCAGTTGTAGCAGCCCTCGCGCTGATAGATGTCGCGCCCGGCCAGCTGCAGCGCCGTGTAGGGCTTGAGGCCGTCGACGGGCTCGGTGGTCGACTTCTGGAAGAACAGCGGCACGATCTCCACCAGGCCGCCGATGGCGACGACCAGCAGGATCAGCACGATCATCAGGAAGTTGTTGGTCTCGACCTTCTCGTGGGTAAAGCCCGAGGAGGTGTTGTTGGTCTTGGACATGTGTCAGGCTCTCCTATCCTCAGGCGTGCGCAACCGTGGTGGGAACGGCGATCTTCACCGAGCGCCCCGAAATGGCCGTCAGCCAGACGTTCCAGGCCATGATGACCATGCCGCCCAGGTACAGCACGCCGCCCAGGAAACGGATGACGTAGAAGGGATAGCTGGCCTTGACGCTCTCGACGAAGGTGTAGGTCAGCGTGCCGTCGGCGTTGACCGCGCGCCACATCAGGCCCTGCATCACGCCGGCAATCCACATCGCGGCGATGTAGAGCACGATGCCGATCGTGGCCAGCCAGAAGTGCAGCTCGATGGCCTTGATCGAATGCATTTTTTCCTTGCCGAACAGGCGCGGCACCATGTAATAGAGCGAACCCATCGTGATCAGGCCGACCCAGCCCAGCGCGCCTGCGTGCACGTGGCCAATCGTCCAGTCGGTGTAGTGCGACAGCGCGTTGACGGTCTTGATCGACATCATTGGGCCCTCGAACGTGGCCATGCCGTAGAACGACAGCGAAACGATCAGGAAGCGCAGGATGGGATCTTCACGCAGCTTGTGCCAGGCACCCGACAGCGTCATGATGCCGTTGATCATGCCGCCCCAGCTCGGCGCCAGCAGGATCAGCGAGAACACCATGCCCACCGACTGGGTCCAGTCCGGCAGCGCGGTGTAGTGCAGGTGGTGGGGGCCGGCCCACATGTAGGTGAAAATCAGCGCCCAGAAGTGCACGATCGACAGGCGGTAGCTGTACACCGGCCGGCCGGCCTGCTTCGGGATGAAGTAATACATCATGCCCAGGAAGGCCGTGGTCAGGTAGAAGCCCACGGCATTGTGGCCGTACCACCACTGCACCATGGCGTCCTGCACGCCAGCATAGGCCGAGTAGCTCTTCATCCAGCCGGCAGGAATGGCGGCGCTGTTGACGATATGCAGCAGCGCAATCGTCAGGATGAAACCGCCGAAGAACCAGTTGGCGACATAGATGTGCTTGACCTTGCGGATGCCGACGGTGCCGAAGAACACGATGGCATAGCTCACCCAGGTGATGGCGATCAATACATCCAGCGGCCACTCCAGCTCGGCGTATTCCTTGGACTGGGTATAGCCGAGCGGCAGCGAGATGACCGCCCCGACGATCACTGCCTGCCAGGCCCAGAAGGTGAAGCTGGCCAGCTTGGGCATGAAAAGCCGCGTCTGGCAGGTGCGCTGGACGACGTAGTAGCTGGTTGCAAACAGGCCACAACCGCCGAAGGCGAAGATCACGGCATTGGTGTGCAGCGGCCGCAGGCGCCCATAGCTCAGCCATGGGATGCCGAAATTGAGCTCGGGCCAGGCCAGCTGGGCGGCGATGAACACGCCGACCAGCATGCCCACGACGCCCCAGACCACGGACATGATCGTGAATTGCCTTACGACGGAATCGTCGTAATGCTCCACTTTCGTCGTTGATGAATCCATCGGTTACCTCGTTGTGATTAGCGAAAAAATATTAACCAGAGACGCATCATGGTTTTTGACGAACGTCAATCACTGCGCAGGATGCGCTCCCCCTCCTGATCAATGTCTTCAAACTGCCCACGGTCAATCGCCCACCACATGCCGGCGATCACCAGCAGCACGAGCACGACGGACAGCGGAACCAGCAAATACAGGACATCCATGGTCAAACCCCTTGCGCGGGCACTGCCTCCCGCGCCACGTTGCCTCGCAGAGCCTGCGCGGCGCCATCACCCACCGGGCGCGCCAAGCGCGCGGCATTGAGGACGACCAGCAGCGAGCTCAGCGCCATGCCCAGCCCCGCCAGCCAGGGCGGCATCAGACCGGCAATCGCCAGCGGCACGCCAACGGCGTTGTAGCCGGCGGCCCAGCCCAGGTTCTGGCGCACGATGGCCACCGTGCGGCGAGCTACTAGCAGGGTTTGGGCAACGAGGGCGAGATTGTCCCCTAAAACCACGACGTCAGAACGTGATTGCGCCAAAGCAACCGATTTCCCGAAAGCCAGCGACGCATGGGCAGCGGCCAGACTGGGACCGTCGTTGAGCCCGTCGCCCACCATCGCCACGCGCCGCCCCTGCTGCTGCAGCGCCTGCAGATGCTGCAACTTGTCCTGCGGCGTACAGGCGGCGCGCGCCACCTGCACACCGGTGCGCTCTGCCACCCGCTGCACGGCGGCGGCGCTGCTGTCGCCTGACAGCAACTGCACCTGCATGCCCGCCGCCTGCAACTGCGCGACCACTGCCGGCGCCTCGGGGCGCAGCGCCTCGCTCAAATCAAAGCACGCCAGCAGCCGGACCTGGCCACCGGACTCGACCGACAGATACACGCCCTGCCCCGCCGAGGACGGTTGCGCCGCGCGCACAAATACCGCGCTGCCCAGCCGCACCAGCGCCGGCTGCGCCTGACCGGGCAGCCGCGCCTGTGCCTGCAGGCCGGCGCCAGTGATCTCCTGCACCGCCTGGATCTGCCAGCCTTCAGGCTCCGCCCGAGGCAGCGCAGCCGCCACCAGCGCGCGCGAGACCGGATGCAGCGACTGGCGCGCCAGTTGCTGCGCCAGGGCCAGCGCCTGCTCCTGGCTCAGCCCGGCACCAGCGTCGACATGCACGCCCGTGACCGCCAGACGGTCATGGGTCAACGTTCCGGTCTTGTCGAACACCACGGTGTCTACCTGCGCCAACGCCTCCAGCGCCTGCAGCCGGCGCACCAGCACGCCGGCGCGCGCCAGCGAGCCGGCGGTGGTCAGCATGGCCACGGGTGTTGCCAGCGACAGCGCGCAAGGGCAGGTGACGACGAGCACGGCGACCGCGATCATCAGCGCGTGGGCCGGATCGGTGGGCCACCACCACGCCAGCGCCAGCGCCGCCGCCAGCAGCACACCAATCAGAAACGGCCGGGCGATGCGGTCGGCCAGCTGCGCCAGGCGGGGCTTTTGCAGCGACGCGCTCTCCATCAGCGCAACGATCTGCCCAAAACGCGTCTGCTCCCCCACCGCATCCACACGAACCAGCACAGGCGCATGCAGGTTGTAGCTGCCGGCAACCACGTGGCTGCCTTCGGTCTTGGCCAATGGCGTCGACTCGCCGGTCAACAAGGCTTCGTCCGCCTGGGTGCGCCCGCTCAGAATACGGCCGTCGGCCGGAAAAGCCTCGCCGGGCAGCACGCGCACCACGTCGCCCGCCTTCAGACGGCGAACCGCGACGCGCTCGAAGCCGCCATCGGACATGCGCCGCTCGACGCTGTCGGGCAGCCGGTTCATCACCGCCTCCAGTGCGCCTGCAGTGCGGTCGCGCAGGCGCAGCTCCAGCCAGCGGCCGGTAAGCAGGAAGAAGACAAACATGGTCAGCGAGTCGTAATACACCTCGTGGCCAAAGACCCCGTCAGGGTCGAACGTGCCCAGCATGCTGACGACGAAGGTGATCAGCATGCCCAGCGCGACCGGCAAATCCATGCTGACGCGCCGCCGCCGCACATCGCGCAGCGCGCTGGAGAAAAACGGCCCGCAGGCGAACAGCACCACCGGCAGACTGATGACCCAGGACGCCCAGCGCATCAGGCTCTCCATCTCCCGCGTCAGGTCGCCCGGCTGCGCCACGTAGGCGGGCCACGCGTACATCATGACCTGCATCATGCAGAACCCGGCCACCAGCCAGCGCCACAGCGCCTTGCGCTTTTCCTGCTGGCGGCGCGCGCGCGCAGTCGCATCCATGGCCGGCAGGGCGTGGTAGCCGGCGCGGCGCACCGCATCCATCCAGCGTGACGGCACCGTCTGCCCAACCCGCCAGACCACGCGCGCGCGCTGCGTTGCCGCGCTGACCGTGGCCGAGCGCACACCGGGCACACGCTGCAGCGCCTCCTCGATCGTCAGCGCGCAGGCCGCGCAGTGCATGCCTTCGAGCACTACGTGCGACTCCCAATCTTGCGTCTTCGCATCACCCCCAGCCGCCAGCGGGCGGCCAAAAGCCGACCATTCCTGCGGGTCGTCCAGCAATGCCATACCATCGACACAGGCCGACGCAGAGGGGACAAAAAAATCGCCGACATTACCAAGAATGCCGGCTCGAGTACTTGTCATGGCACAAAGGGTAAACGATTACGCTTAGGAAAAAATTGACCTGGATCAAAACTGGCCGGTCACTGCCTTCTATGCTTGCCGATGATCCGCTTCATTTACCAAGGAGAGAAGAATGTACAAACGCATCCTGATTGCCACCGATGGCTCCAAACTGTCGGACATGGCCGTGGAAAACGGCCTGGAGCTGGCCGCGCTGTCCGGCGCTTCGGTGGTGGCGCTCAAGGTGGTGCCGCGCTATCCGCGCAGTTACTTCGACGGCGGCCTGCCAATCGACACCAATGAGATCAAGCGCATCGAAAAGCAATGGATCGACAGTGCCCAGGAACTGGTCGCCAAGGTGCGCCAGCGCGGAGCGGATGCCGAGGTCAACGTCAAGACCGTGGTCAGCAAGTCCGACCTGATTGCCGAGGCCATCATTGCTGCGGCCAAGAAGAACAAGTGCGACCTGATCGTGATGGCCTCGCATGGGCGCAAGGGCATCAAGCGCCTGCTGCTGGGCAGCGAGACCCAGCATGTGCTGACGCACTCGCACATCCCGGTACTGGTACTGCGCTGACCCTCACTTGCTGGCCACGGCCGCAGTCGCACTGGCGGTCGCGGCCTGCCCGGCGGGCAGCACCACCACCTGGTTGCGCCCCGCGCGCTTGGCGGCATAGCAGGCCATGTCTGCCTGGTGCAACAGCGTTGCAACCCGGCCCTGGCGTGCATCGACCGCCACTACGCCAATACTCACCCCCACAGTGAAACTACGCCCCTGGTAGGCCGGCTCCCAGGCCGCGATGGCTGCGCGCAATTGCTCGGCCATCGCGCGGCCGCGCTCCAGCGTGCAGCCTGGCAGCAACACCGCGAATTCGTCGCCGCCCAGGCGCGCTGCCCAGCCCTGCTGGCGTACCTCGGACTCGATCAGCCGCGCCAGATAGCGCAGCGCGTCATCGCCCGCGGCATGACCGGCCAGGTCGTTGATCACGGTGAGGTAGTCCATATCGAGAAACAGCAGCACGCCCGCGCCAGCATCGCCCGCGCCGTTGCCCACGCGCTGGGCCCGCTCGTCGAGCAGGCGCTGCAGGCGCTGCTCGAACGCGCCGCGGTTGAGCAGCTGCGTGAGTGCATCGTGGTTGTGCTCCCAATGCGTCTGCTGGCGCGCCTCGCGCGCGGCGGTGCAGTCTTCCAGCACCCAGACCGTACCCCGAGTCACATGCTCATGCGGGTTGGTCGTTCGCCCCTGGGCACGCACCCACAAAGTGGTGCCATCCTTGCGCAGCAGCGGGAACTCGCCCTCGAACGCGCCATGCACCGAAAATGCCTGGTGCACCTGCTCAAACGTCGCACGCGAATCCCCCCCGCCCTCCGGCGGCGCGAACAGCGCCTGCAGCGGCAGCTGCTGCAGTTCACGCGTGGTGTAGCCCAGCATGCGGCAGCCTTGCTGGCTGACGATCTCGACATGGTCGCCACGGGTCAGCACGATGCCCATCGGTGCATGCTCGAGCACGGCACGCAGCTGGCGCACCACCATGTCCCAGTTATGCTGGCTGACCAGGCGCCGCGCAATCAGCTGACGGCACGCGCGCACCACGTCATCGACCTCGCCCTGCGCATGCGGCCAATGCCCCGCATCCGCGCCCAGGTCGGCCCGCTCGTGCATGCCCGCGGCGCCCTGCTCGCGCGCCTGCTGCTCCAGCAGCGCCAGCGCCTGGCGACGCAGCAAGGCCAAGGGGCGCGCCAGCCACAGCATCAGCAGCGCAGCGCAGGCCATAACCAGCGCAATCGCAGCGCCGACGACCGCCCCAACGCGCCGCGCCCCGCCCAGCAGCGGCGCGCGCATCGATTGCGCGTCGCTGATGCGCACCACCAGCCACTGCGGCATGGCCACCGGCGAGGCGCTGACGACGTAGCCGTCCTGCTCGCTGCTGTGGCGCTGAGCCGAAAATCCGCCGTCCTGCTGCCAGCGGGCAAACAGCGCTGCCAGGCCAGGCTCGTCGCGCACGCTGCCCAGCACACGCTCGCGCTGCGGGTGCGACAGGATCACGCCCTCCTGGGTCAGCACGATCAGGCGCGAGTCGCTGCGCGCCGGCAAGGCCAGCGAATGCGGCAGCAGCCCTTGCGACTGCAGACGCATGACGCCGGCGATCGCACCGATCACCCGCCCCTGGCCATGCAGCAGCGGCATGGTGAACATGATGCGGGCATCGTCGCGGCGCGCGCCGATCAGGCTGGAGACCAGCGGCTTGCCCTCGACCAGGGTGCGCAGCAGGTAGTCGCGCTCGGGCGGGTCGAGGTTGGAGGGCTTGTCCACCTCCCCCAGGCGCAGGTTGGCGACCAACGTGCCGTCCTTGCGTGCCACCTGCATCGCGTCGAAAAATCGCAGCGTTGGCAGCATCTGCTGCAGCAGATGCTGCGACGGCGCGACCTCCTGCAGGATCTGCGGCGAGACATCCTCGGCCGCGGTGGCCAGCACCTTCTGGCTTTGCTCGATCTTGCTGGCCAGCAAACGGGCCACCAGCTCGACCTCGTCGTCCTGCTGGCTAACCAGGCGCTGCATGCTGTCCTGCCCTGCCAGGTAGGACACCAGCGCCGCGGCCACGGCGCCGGCCAGCACGATGGCCAAGCAGGCCACGACCAGCATCTTGCGCACCAGCGGGCCGGGGAGCCAGCTGGCCACGGCTGCAGAGGAGTCACCGTCGGAGTCGTCCGCCTGAAGCGAGTCCGGCCATTTTTCGGGCAGCACCGTCATAGGCACTCCGCAATGAAGTCCCCTCTACGGATCAACGAGTGCACGAAAACAGGCATGGCGCGGCGCCGGGGCGATACAGAGGTTCGCTCCAATATACGCACAAAGCCCGGCGGCGGCGGGTGGGTCAACCCTGGCGGATCGCCAGGAAAACCCTGAGCATGTGCCTCAAGAATCGCGCATGCCGTTGCCGTGGTTTTGGGGTGTCAGCGTGCGCGACTCCCAGGCGCTGCCCGCGTCCCGTCAGAGGTTGAGAATCAATTGGCCGTGCCCAAGAGGCGCGCCCAAGCACACCCAATCGAGGCTGAGTGCTGCGGCTCCAGCAGTGCCTGCGCACTGCTGGACAGCACGAAGAAGGTCAGCCTCTGGCTGGCCCGCGCCCTGCAAGGGCAAAACGCAGTGCAATAGCTCGGGCCATGGCGAGTATTTGCAACGATGAGTGGGGTTTTTTGGCGTGTAAAGCGGAGATGAGAATTTTTTTCTCGACCTCTCAAGCCCCGGCCAGCATCTGCAAGGCCCGCGGCTGCGGCAGGCGCAGCACATTGCCGGTACCGACGATCAGCCCATGCTCGCGCAGCTGGCGCAGCACGCGCGACAGCGTCTCGGGCGCGATGCCCAGTTGGGCGGCAATCATGCGCTTGCGCAGGTGCAGCGTGACACGCAGTCCACCCTCCTCGCAGTTGTGCGCGTGGCGCAGCAGCCACTGGGCGCAGCGCGCCTCGGCGTCCTGCGCCAGACGGCTGATCGCCAGCTCGGTCTGCTGGCAATAGCCCGCCGCCATGTCGCGCAACAGCTCCTGCCCCGCCTCGGGGAGGGCCTGCACGCTCTGACGGAAGTCGTCCAGCGCGATGCGGCGCAACTGCACCCGGGTCTCGGCCACCATGTCGACCAGGCTGGGACGGTCGAGCAACGCGGTGGCCGCATCCAGCCAGCAAGGCCCTTGCACGCTGCCCAACTGGTGGCGCATCACGCCATCTTCGCGCAGGCCCAGCAGCACGCGGCCACCCTGCAGATAAAGCACCGACATCGGCTGCCGGTGGCGCTCGCGCAGCACCTCGCCCGCCGGTGCCTGCTCGAGCGGCACGCGGTGATCCGGACATGTGGGCATGGCAAGCATGGTCGCACTGTGCCAAGCCTGACGCCGGCGCACATTGAGACAAATCAAAGCAACGTTCACCATCACGGCCCAACCAACGGTGTATTCGCGCAACAAATTGCTACGACCCACGGAAAACCGGTGTTCTTTCATACAAAATTTGTACACAATTTACCGTCACACAATTCATACCAAGGAGACCGCCCATGTACGTGAAGACCCTGGCCGCCTGCGCCGCCGCGCTGTGCACACTGACGGCCCACGGCCAAAGCTCGGTTCAGCTATCCGGCCTGACCGACGTTTACGTCGGATCGATGAAGATGGCCGGCGACGCCCACCGCACGTCCGCCGTCAACAGCGGCGGCATGACCACGTCGTGGTTCGGCCTGTCCGGCACCGAAGACCTGGGCGGCGGCCTCAAGGCCGGCTTTGCAATCACCTCATTCATCCAGGTAGACGACGGCACGCAGGGGCGCTTTCTCGGCGACACCTTCTTCTCGCGCGACGCCAACGTCAGCCTGTCGGGCGGCTTCGGCACGGTGCGCCTGGGCCGCTGGCTGGCGCCCAACTTCCTGCCGTCGGTCATCGGCAACCCGATGGGCGACTCGTTCACCTTCGCGCCGCTGATCCTGCACATGAACGTGCCGCTGTTCAACGCCTCGGGCTGGCAGGCCACCACGCCTGCGGACACCGGCTGGAGCAACCAGGTCGCCTACACCACGCCTAACATCGGGGGCTTTGAGGCCAATCTGCAATACCAGTTCGGCGAGCAGCCGGGCGACAACGGCAAGAAGAACATCGGCGCCAATTTCCTGTACTTTGGCGGCCCGCTCACCGTCACCGGCTACTACGAGCGCGACCAGATCGGCAACCCCGGCTCGGGCGCCTACCTGGGTACGACCAAGAAGGACTGGATGCTCGGCGCGTCCTACGACTTCAAGGTAGTCAAGCCCTATCTGAGCTATGGCGAGACCAAGGTGGACGATGCCGGCGCCGCCGTTCCTCCCAGCGCTTTCAGCAAGGCAAAGACCTGGCAGCTGGGCGCCTCGGCCCCGGTCGGCGCGGGCAGCGTCCTGGCCTCGTGGGTGCGCACCAAGATCGACAGCGGCGCCAGCCGCAAGACATTCACCGTGGGCTACGACTACAACCTGTCCAAGCGCACCGACGTCTACGCCATGCTCATGAACGACCGCATCACGCACCAGGAAACCGGCAACAGCGTCGGCGTGGGCATGCGCCACCGCTTCTGACTGCGTCCACACCCACGGCGAAAGCACGCGGCATGCACCCGCGTGCTTTTTTCTTGCCAGAATCCCGGGCTTGACTGCACTTTTCCCAGGAGCGTCCGCCCATGCCCGAATTCGTCGACACCTCGCCCAGCGGCAGCTGCCTGTTCTGCCGCCTGGTGGCCGGAGAGATCCCCAGCGCGCAAGTGTTCGAGGACGAGCACACGCTGGCCTTCATGGACATCGGCCAGGTCAACCCCGGCCACGTGCTGGTGGCCAGCAAGCGCCACGCAGCCACGCTGCTTGAGCTCACCGGCGAAGAGGCAGGCGCCGTCATGCAGACCGCCCAGCGCGTGGCGCGCGCGGTGCAGGCCTGCTTTGCGCCGGACGGCATCATGCTGCTGCAGGCCAACGGCGCGGCCGCCGGACAGACGGTGCAGCACTTTCACATCCACGTCGTGCCACGCCACGCGGACGACGGGATCCACTTCACCTGGCCGCGCCCCAGCCCGGCGCCCGACGTGCTGGCCGGCTACGCCGAGCGCCTGCGCACGGCGCTGTGAAGCCCACCGTACCCCACCATCAGCCACGGAGCGCATCGGCGTGAGCATCGAGGCCGCACTTCCCGCCATCGCCCTGGCCGGCCCCACCGCGTCGGGCAAGACTGCCGCCGCACTGGCAATCGCTGCTGAACTGGCGCCGCGCGTGCCGGTGGAGATCATCAGCGTCGACTCGGCCCTGGTCTACCGCGGCATGGACATCGGCACGGCCAAGCCCAGCGCGAGCGAACGCGCCACCGTGCCCCACCACCTGATCGACATCCTGGATCCGGCCCAGGCCTACAGCGCCGCCGAGTTCGTGCACGACGCGACGCGACTGATCGCCACCATTCGCGCACGCGGCGCGCTGCCGCTGCTCGTCGGCGGCACCATGCTGTATTTCAAGGCGCTGATGGACGGCATCGACGCAATGCCCGCCGGCGACGGCGTGGTGCGCGCAGCCATCGATGCGCGCGCCGCCGAGCAGGGCTGGCCCGCGCTGCACGCGGAACTCGCGCGCGTCGACCCGGTCACCGCAGCGCGGCTGGCGCCCGGCGACAGCCAGCGCATCCAGCGCGCGCTTGAAGTCTGGCAGCTGAGCGGCCAGCCGCTGTCGCACTTCCACAAGACCAGGGACGCGAACGCCGCTCCAGACACCGGGCCGATTGCCGCGCAAGGCTTTTTCTCGCTGGAACCGCACAGCCGCGCATGGCTGCACGAGCGCATCGCCCAGCGCTTTCAAGCCATGCTGGCCGCCGGCTTTCTGGACGAAGTCATTGCACTGCGCGCGCGCGGCGACCTGCACACCAACCTGCCCAGCATGCGCTGCGTCGGCTACCGCCAGGCGTGGGAGAGCCTGGACGGCACCTACCCTCTGTCCACCCTGCCCGAGCGCGGCATTGCCGCCACGCGCCAGCTGGCCAAGCGCCAGATCACCTGGCTGCGCAGCATGCCGCAGCGGCGCGTCGTTGCCTGCGATGCACCGGGTGCCCAGCAACAGGTGGTCGACGCGGTGCTGGCGCTGGTGCAGGCATGACCGCAGCTGCACCACCGCTGCTTGAAGTACACGGCCTGGCGCGACGCTATGGCACGCAGGCCGTGTTCGAGAACGTCGATTTCACGCTGGACAAGGGCCAATCGCTGGCGATTACCGGCGACTCGGGCGTTGGCAAGTCCACGCTGCTCAACTGCCTTGCGGGGCTGGACGGCTGGCAGGCCGGGCGCATCGTGCACCAGGGCGTCGACCTGGCGCAGCTGGGTGACACAGCACGAGCCGTCTGGCGCCGCGCCCACCTGGGTTTCGTGTTCCAGGCCTTTCATGTGCTGCCGCAGCTCACCGTGGCGCAGAACATCGCGCTGCCGCTGATGCTGCTCGGGCGCAGCGACGGCGCCCGGGTGCGCACGATGATCGACGCGGTCGGCCTGCAAGGGCTGGACGCGCGCATGCCGCAGCAGCTCAGCGGTGGCCAGCTGCAGCGCGTGGCCATTGCACGGGCGCTGGTACATGCGCCGCCGCTGCTGCTGGCCGACGAACCGACGGGCAATCTCGACCCGACGACCGCCGCGCTCATCCTCGACCTGCTTCTGGCGCAGACCCGCCAGCAGGACGCGGCGCTGGTGCTGGTCACGCATGCGCCGCAGGCCGCTGCGCGCTGTGACCGGACGCTGCAATTGACAACGCGGGGCATGTGCCCCGCGTCGTCGGTTTCAGGTCAAGCCTGAAGCGCTTATCCGCTTACTCGATGGCCAGCCGCTGCGACTTGCCTTCGAGCTTCTTGGGCAGCGTCAGCGTCAGCACGCCGTTGTCGTATTTGGCCTTGGACTTGGCCGCGTCGACCTCTTGCGGCAGCTGGAAGCTGCGCGCCACCGAGCCGTAGTAGCGCTCGCTGCGCAGCAGCTTCTCGCCGTCCTTTTGCTGGTCATGCTGGCGAATCTCGGCGCTCAGGCTGACCACTGCGCCGTCGATGCTCACATGGATGTCTTCCTTGGGCACGCCGGGCAGCTCGGCCTGCACGGTGTAGCTGTCGCCGTCTTCCTTGACGTCGACCTTGATCTGCGCCGGCGTGGGCAGGCCGTCGCCGTGCAGCGGGCGGACATAAAAACCGGGCGCGAAGTCCTTGAAGAAATCATCGAACAGGCTGCCACGCGATACCAGTGCATTCATGGTGAAACTCCTTGTCGTCGAATGAGGGTTGGATGCCTGCCGCCATCGCGGCTTGACATGCATATGTGCGCAAAAGCCGTCATTTCAAGGGCAAAACCACACAATGTGAATCAACGTACCGACTCGTCCGGTCGCATCGCCCGTGGGTTGCATCTTGCGTCCAGCCCGTCACAATGGTTCTGATTCGTCACAAAAAAGGAGCACCAATGCAATTGGACACATTCTTCAGCGCGCTGCAGCAATCGTTTGGCAGCCAGATTCCCCAGGTGCTCGGGGCGCTGGCCATTCTGGTGCTGGGCTGGCTGCTGGCGGTCGTCGCCCGCGCCGCGGCGCTGCGCGCACTCAAGCTGATCCGGCTCAACAGCTGCCTGAGCAAAAGCACCAACACCCAAATCGACGCCGAAAAACCCGTGGCCACCGCCGTGTTCTGGCTGGTGCTGCTGGCCACACTGGTGGCGGTGCTCAACTCGCTGAACCTCACGCTTCTGTCCGAGCCCTTTGCCGGTATGGTGCAGGACGTGATCGGCTACGTGCCCTACCTGCTGGCCGGCGCGGTGCTGGCGCTGGTCGCCTGGCTGCTGGCCACGCTGGCACGCGCCCTCGTCACCAAGGCGCTGGCGACGACGACGCTCGATGAGCGCCTGTCGGCCGAGGCCGGCATGGCGCCGATCAGCGACAGCGCCGGCAACGTGCTGTTCTGGCTGATCATCCTGTTCTTTCTGCCCGCCATCCTGGCTGCGCTGCGGCTGAACGGCGTGCTCGACCCGGTGCGCGACATGCTCGGCCAGCTGCTGGGTTATCTGCCCAACGCGTTTGGCGCCGGCGTCATCGCGCTGGCCGGCTACATCGTTGCGCGCGTGCTGCGGGCGCTGGTGCGCAACCTGCTGGCCGCTGCCGGCAGCGACCGGCTCAACGCCAGCATCGGGCTCGACCCGGCGGTGCAACTGTCGCGCCTGGGCGGCACGCTGGTGTTCATCCTGGTGTTCGTGCCCGCGCTGATCGCGGCGCTGGATGCGCTCAGGATCGACGCCATCTCCGGCCCCGCCAAGCAGGTGCTGGGACAAATCCTGGCCGCCGCGCCGCACATCATTGCCGCCGCCGTCATCCTGCTGCTGACCTGGTATGTGGCGCGCTTTGCCGCGTCATTGCTGGCCAAGCTGCTCGAGACCGCAGGCTTTGACAGTCTGCCGGCCAAGCTGGGACTGTCGTATGCGCTGTCGGACACGACGCGCCCGTCGCACCTGGCGGGCCGGCTGGTGCTGTTCTTCGCGCTGCTGTTCGCCAGCGTCGAGGCCGCGTCGCAGCTGGGCTTCGACCAGGTCAGCGAGGTCGTCACCACCTTCATCGCCTTTGGCGGCGACATCCTGCTGGGCAGCGCCATCCTGGTCGTCGGCTTCTGGCTGTCGGGCGTCGCCGCAGCGGCAATTCGCCGCGCCAGCCCCGAGGGCGGCTCGGTGGTCGCCAACGTCGCGCGCTTTGCCATCCTCGGGCTGGTGATCGCGATGGGCCTGCGCGCCATGGGCATCGCCAACGAGATCGTGCAGCTGGCCTTTGGCCTGACGCTGGGCTCGGTGGCCGTCGCAGTCGCACTGGCCTTTGGCCTGGGCGGGCGCGAGGCGGCGGGCAGGCTGCTCGATCACTGGCTGGGCAAGCTACTCAACAAGTAAGCTGCCGAAGCACAGCACAACGCCCCACGCCGTGGGGCGTTTTTCCTGGTGCACCGCACAATCTCCCCATGGCCACGCTGCGCGCCCTGTTGCTCACCTTCTCCTGGCAAGACATGCGCCAGCACCGGTGGCGCACGCTGGTCGCGGTGCTGGCGATTGCTCTGGGCGTGGCGCTGGCGCTGGCGGTGCAACTGATCAACGCCTCGGCCATGGCCGAGTTCGACCGCGCGGCCCGCGCCCTTGGCGGCCGCGCAGACCTGCAGCTGCGCGCGCGCCAGGGCGCTCTGCCCGAGCAGCTTTATGCCGACGTTGCGCGGCTGGCCCAGGTGCAGCGCGCCAGCCCCGTGCTGGAACTGCAGGCGCAGCTGCAGCATGGCGGCGCCAGCGTGACGCTGCGCGTGCTGGGGGTGGACGCGCTGCAGCTGGCCACGCTGGCGCCCGATCTGATGCCCCGGCCCTGGCCGCAGTCGCCGCGCCTGGCCATGCTGGCGCCGGCCACGCTGTTTCTGAACCCAGCGGCGCTGGCCGCACTGCAATGGCGTGGCGACACGCCGGCGCAGGCGCTGCTGCAGGCCGGCTCGCAACGCCACGGCGTGCAGGTGGCCGGCACCGTCGCCGCGGCGGGTGCGCCGCTGGCGGTGATGGACATCGGCGCCGCGCAAGACCTGTTCGGGCGCGGCGGCTGGCTCTCGCGCATCGACCTGCAGCTGCGCCCCGGCGTGACACGCGAGCCGCTGGAGGCGGCCTTGCTCGCCCTGCCCGGCTGGCCCGCCAACGCGCTGCTGGTCACGCCGGCCGAGCATTCCGGCGCGCTGCAGCGGCTCACTCGCGCCTATCGCGTCAACCTGGCCGCGCTGTCGCTGGTCGCGCTGTTCACCGGCGCATTTCTCGTGTATTCGGTGCTGGCGCTGGGCGTGGCCCGGCGCCAGCCGCAGCTGGCGCTGCTGGCGGTACTGGGCGCCACGCCCGGCCAGCGCCTGGCGCTGGTATTGCTCGAAGCGCTGGCGCTGGGCCTGGTGGGCAGCCTGCTGGGCCTGCTGCTGGGCACGGCCCTGGCTGCGGGCGCGCTGCACTGGCTGGGCGCAGACCTGGGCGCGGGCTACTTTGCCGGCGTGGCGCCGGCGCTGCACTGGAGCCTGCCCGCGCTGCTGGTCTACGGCCTGCTGGGGCTGCTGGCCGCGCTGGTTGGCGGCTGGTGGCCGGCACGCGCGGCCAGCGCGCTGGCGCCGGCGCAGGCGCTCAAGGGGCTGGACGCGGCCCAGCCACCGCCCCGGCACGCAACCGGCCCATGGCTGGGGCCGGCTCTGTGCGCGGCCGGTGCGCTGCTGGCCTTCGTCCCGGCCGTGGCCGGCGTACCGCTGGCGGCCTACACCGCCATCGGCCTGCTGCTGGTTGGCGGCATGGCCCTGCTGCCGCTGCTGGTGCAGGCGCTGGTAGCCGTGGTGCAGCGAGCACAGCGCCGTGCGGGCACGCAACCGCTGCGCCTGCTGGCGCTGGCGCGCGCCGGGCACGCGCGCAATGCCGCGGTCATCGCGGTCGGCGGTGTGGTCGCCGCACTGGCGCTGGCGGTGGCGCTGATGGTCATGGTGGGGAGTTTTCGTGCCTCGCTGACGCAGTGGCTGGCGCAGATGCTGCCAGCGCCGCTGTACCTGCAGGCCGGGGGCAGCGACGGCGCGCCGGTGTTCGGCGACGACTTCGTCGCCGCGCTGCGCGGCCTGCCCGAGTTCGCGCAGGTGCAGGGCCGGCGCAGCCTTCAGCTGCAGATCGACGCCCGGCTTCCAGCGCTGGCCTTACTGGCGCGCCCGCTGGACACCGACGTGCAGCGCACGCTGCCACTGCAAGGCGATCCGTCGCCGGTTCCGCCCGGATGCATTGGCGTGTATGCCAGCGAAGCGGCTGCCGCGCTCTACCAGATCCAGCCAGGCCAACACTGGCCGGCACTGGCCGCGGCCTGGGCGCAGCAGCCCGGTACGCCGTCGCCATGTTTTTTCATCGCCGGCATCTGGCGCGACTACGCGCGCCAAAGCGGCGCCGTCGTGCTGGACAGCGCCGACCTGCAGCGCGTCAGCGGCGAGCGCGGCGCTAGCGAGCTGGCGCTGTGGCCGGCCCCCGGCATCAGCGAAATCCAGGCGCAGAACGCCATCGAAGGGCTGGCCCTGCGCATGCCGGACATGGCTCAACTGGCGGCGCTGCGCCTCACCTCGGCGCAGGCGCTGCGCAGCCGCTCGCTGGCCATCTTCGACCGAAGTTTTGCGATCACCCACTGGCTGCAGGCAGTTGCCATCGGCATCGGCCTATTCGGCGTGGCCAGCAGCATGGCGGCGCAGGTGCTGGCGCGGCGCAAGGAGTTCGGCATGCTGGCCCACCTGGGCTTCACGCGCGGGCAGATCCTGGCGCTGGTGGCCGGCGAGGGCCTGGTGTGGAGCCTGGTGGGCGCGCTGGCCGGCATGCTGCTTGGCCTGGCGGTCTCGCTGGTGCTGGTGTACGGCGTCAATCCCCAGAGCTTTCACTGGAGCATGGATCTGGCCGTCCCATGGACACGCCTGTCGCTACTGGTGCTGGCCACCGTGGCCGCGGCGGCGCTGACCAGCCTCGTCGCAGGACGGGCGGCCGCCGGTGCCGATGCGGTGCAGGCCGTGCGCCAGGACTGGTAAAAGGCAGTGATGAGCGGATCACATCCATTGACGCGCCGCCAATGGCTGGGCATGGCGCTTGCCGGCAGCGGTCTGGCCGGCGCTGCGGTCGCCGCCGAACCGGATGCACCGGCGCTTGCACCGCGCACGCTGGTCTTTCCCCGCGACCACGGCAGCCACCCCGAGCTGCGCACCGAGTGGTGGTACCTCACCGGACAGGCCCATGCGGGCGGGCGGCTGTGGGGCTTTCAAATCACTTTTTTCCGCTCACGCGTGGACGCCACGCAGTCGCTGCGCTCGGCGTTTGCGGCCCGCCAGCTTCTTTTTGCCCATGCGGCGCTGACCGACGTGCAGGGTCAGCGTCTGCTGCACGACCAGCGCATCGCGCGTGCCGGTTTAGGCCTTGCAGAGGCTGCGCTGCAGGACACGCGCGTACACCTGCACGGCTGGTCGCTGGTGCGCGAAACCACCACACAGCCGGGCGCCAGCCGCTACCGAATCACCGCGCAGGCCGCCGGCTTTGGACTGCAGCTGACCTGCGCCAGCACCCAACCCGTGCTGCTGCAGGGCGACGCCGGCCTGTCGCGCAAGGGGCCGCAGGCCGCGCAGGCAAGCTTTTATTACAGCCAGCCGCAGCTGGTGGTGACCGGCCACATCACCGCCGGCGGGCAGCGCATGGCGCTTGAGCCAGGTGCGCGCAACCGCGCCTGGCTGGATCATGAGTGGAGCGAGGCGCTGATGCACCCCGACGCGGTGGGATGGGACTGGATTGGCATGAACCTCGACGACGGCAGCGCGCTGACCGCCTTCCAGCTGCGCCGCGCCGACGGCAGCGCGCTGTGGGCCGGCGGCTCGTGGCGGCGCGCCGGCCAACGCCAGCCCGAGGTCTTTGCGCACGACGCGGTGCGCTTCACCCCGCAGGCATGGGCGCGCGCAGCGACAAGCGCAGAGCGCTACCCGGCACGCTGGCGCGTGCAGACGCCCGCCGGCAGCTTTGGCGTTCAGGCTCTGGTGCAGGATCAGGAGGTCGACAGCCGCGCATCGACCGGCGCGCTGTACTGGGAGGGATTGTCGGATCTGCTGGACGCCCAGGGCCACCCCGTGGGCCGAGGCTATCTGGAGATGACGGGATACGCGAACACGCTGCGGTTGAGCTGACTCCGAGCATGAAACCAGCAAGCCGCCGGCAAACGTGTTTTCAACCAGCTAATTCCATTTCTATATCGATCGAGTACGCGAAGGTGAAGCGCAGACTGTGCTGAGCACGACAAGCGAAGCCGACAAAGTAACGGTTGATATGGAAATGGAATAAGGCGACGCTGTATAAGCCTGCACGCCGCGCGCGAGACTCGTTCAACGTTGCCTACCGCTTTTCCGCCAGAAAACCCAGCGTCCGCTCCATCGCGTCCTTTGTGACGGATGCGTCGTATACATAGCCTTGCGATGTCACGCCGGACTTGTCCCAGGCATGCGTGGCATCGGGGTAGACATGCCATTGCACGGGCTTGCCAGCCGTCTTCATCTCTTCCAGTAGCGGAAAACACGGGGCCGACGGCGCCTCGTCGTCGCGCCCAGCCATCAACAGCAGCAAGGGCCGATCCAGATCCTGCAACACGAAGTGCTTGCCCTTGAAGCCGCAACTGCCATAGTTGGCCACCGTGGCGGCGAACCGGCGTTCGGAGCCTGCCAGGCTGGCGCTTTGGGGCGATGCCAGCAGCGCCGAGATGAACGCGCCCCAGCTGTAGCCCACCTGGTAGATGCGCGTCTGGTCTACAAAAGGCTTGGCCGCGAGCAAATTCAGGGCGGCGTAGGCATCGGCGATACCACCTGAGCCGCTGGGCCGCCGGGCCGAACAGTTGTCAAAGCCACGCGGGCCATAACTGTCGATCACCAGCACGACGTGACCGGCCGCCAGCAATTCCCGAGCATGCTCTTTCATGTGGGCACCGGGTGTTCCCTTGAGGCCGCCACAGGTGTGCATTAGCACCGTTGCCGGAAACGGCCCGTCGCCCGAGGGCTTGAAGACTGTGTTCGCGATGTCGGTAAAGGCGCCGATCGACTCCTTGACCTCATCGTTGAATGCAACAGGCCTCCAGTCGTGGGGCGGAGCGATCTGGGACTGCAGATCCTGGGCTGCAGCGCCCCAGGCAGTGAACGCCAGAAACGCTACAAGAACTGCACCTACGCGAATTTTTTTCTGTATCGGCATCGCAAACCTCCCCAGAATCTGTCTTGTCGGGATGCTCAACGATCCGCGCCCGGGCTCTGGCCCGCGCCGCGCCGCTGCAGCCAGGCGATCAGCTCGCCCATCACGCCGCGGCGAAACGCCAGCACGCAGACGACGAAGATCAGGCCGGTGACGATGGTGACCGACTCGCCCAGCGTGGTAAACCATTCGACCGAGGTGAGCCTGGCGAGGAAGTGGCCCAGCTCGCCGATCTTGTTCTCCAGCAGCACGACGATGGCTGCGCCCGCCAGCGGCCCGCTGAGCGTGCCCATGCCGCCCACCAGCGTCATCAAGACGACGTTGCCCGATGCGCTCCAGTGCACGTCCGACAGCGTGGCAAACCCCAGCACCTCGGTCTTGAGCGCGCCGGCCAGGCCGGCAATCGCTGCCGACAGCACAAAGGCCAGCAGCTTGAAGCGGTTGGTGTCGTAGCCCAGCGAGATGGCGCGCGGCTCGTTCTCCTTGATGCCCTTGAGCACCTGGCCGAACGGCGAGTGGATGGTGCGCACGATGAGCAAAAAGGCCGCGACGACGATGATCAGCGTGACGTAGTACATCGTGATGTCGCTCGACAAGTCGATCAGGCCAAACAGCTTGCCGCGCGGCACGCCCTGCAGGCCGTCCTCGCCGCCAGTGAACGGCAGCTGCAGCGCCGCGAAGAACAGCATCTGCGCCAGCGCCAGCGTGATCATCGTCGCGTAGATGCCCTGGCGGCGGATGGTGAACCAGCCCATCACCAGGCCCAGCAACGCGCCCGACAGCAGGCCAGCGAGCAGGCCCAGCTCGGGCGTGGCGCCCCAGACCTTGACCACGTGTCCGGTAATGTAGGCCGAGCCGCCGAGAAAGGCCGCGTGGCCGAACGACAGCAGGCCGGTGTAGCCCAGCAGCAGGTTGAAGGCCGAGGCGAACAGCGCGAAGCACAGCAGCTTCATCACGAACACCGGGTAGGCGCCCACGAAGGGCGCGACGATCAGGCCCAGCAGCAGCAGGCCGTATCCGATAGGAGCAAATTTCTGAACGTTCATGTGGGTCACCCCTGCGGCTTATTTCTCTTTGCCGAACAGGCCGGCGGGGCGGATGAGCAGGACGATGGCCATGATGACGAACACCACGGTGGACGACGCCTCAGGGTAGAAGACCTTGGTGAAGCCTTCGATCACGCCCAGGCCCAGGCCGGTGAGGATGGAGCCCATGATGGAGCCCATGCCGCCGATCACGACGACGGCGAACACGACGATGATCAGGTTCTGCCCCATCAGCGGCGTGACCTGGTAGATGGGCGCGGCCAGCACGCCCGCAAAGGCGGCCAGCGCCGCGCCGAAGGCGAAGGTGAGTGTGATCATGACCGGCACGTTGACGCCGAAGGCCTCGACCAGGCGCGGGTTCTCGGTGCCGGCGCGCAGGTAGGCGCCCAGCTTGGTCTTCTCGATCACATACCAGGTGGCCAGGCACACGATGATGGAGGCGACGACCACCCAGGCGCGGTAGTTGGGCATGATCATGAAGCCCAGGTTGGTTGCGCCTTCGAGCAGTTCGGGCGTGTCGTAGCCCAGGCCGGAGACGCCGTAGATGGAGCGGAACACGCCCTCGATCACCATGGTCACGCCCAGCGTGAGCAGCAGGCCGTAGAGGTGGTCGAGCTTGTAGATCCAGCGCAGCAGCAGCCGCTCCATCACCACGCCGACCACGCCGACCACCAGCGGCGCCGCGATCAGCATGACCCAGTAATTGATCTCCAGGTACTCCATGCCCATCCAGGTGACCAGCGCCCCCAGCATGAACAGCGCGCCATGCGAGAAGTTGATCACGTTGAGCAGGCCAAAAATGACCGCCAGGCCCAGACTGAGAATGGCGTAGAAGGAGCCATTGACCAGCCCCAGCAGCAGCTGGCTGAGCAGGGCGGGCATCGAAACACCTAGAAATTCCATGGGTCAAACGTACGTGGTGAGGGGAGTCGGTGTCAGCCGCGGCGCATCATTTCCAGAGCGCGCACTTGCTCTCTGCCTTGGAGGTGAACACCTCGTCGCCGGGCAGCTTCTTGACGATCTTGTAGTAATCCCAGGTGCCCGTGGACTCCTTGGGCGCCTTGACCTGCACAAGGTACATGTCGTGCACGTAGCGGCCATCGGGGCGGATCTGGCCTTGGGCGAAGAAGTCATCCATCTTCATGCCGCGCCAGGTTTCCATGACCTTGTCGGCGTCCACGGTTCCCGCAGCCTGCACGGCCTTGAGGTAGTTCATCGTCGCCGAGTAGTCGGCCGCCTGGATCTCGGTCGGGCGGCGCTTGGTCTTCTCCATGTAGCGGTCGGCGAACTTGCGCGACGCATCGTCCATGTCCCAGTACCAGCTGGTGACGAACTGCATGCCGGCGGTGTTCTTCAGGCCCAGGCTGTGGATGTCGCTGTAGAACACCAGCAGCGGCGTGACCTTCATCGCCTTGTCGATGCCGAATTCCTTGGCTGCCTTGACCGCGTTGATCGTGTCGCCGCCAGCGTTGGCCAGCGCCAGCACCTGGGCCTTGGAGTTTTGCGCCTGCAGCAGGAAGGAGGAGAAGTCGGTGGCGCTCAGCGGGTGGCGCACGGTGCCGACGACCGAGCCGCCGCGCGACTTGACAACGTTGGAGGCGTCGGCCTCCATCGCGTGGCCAAAGGCGTAGTCGGCGGTCAGGAAGAACCAGCTCTTGAGGCCGCTGTCGACCATGGCCGCAGCCGCGCCCTTGGACAGCGCCACCGTGTCGTAGGCGTAGTGCACGGTATAGGGCGTGCACTGCTCGTTGGTCAGTGCAGACGAGGCCGCGCCGTTATTGATCAGCACGCGCTTTTTCTCTTCGGCGATCTTGGCCAGCGCCAGAGCGGTGCCAGAGTTGGTGCCGCTGAAGATCATCGTCAGGTCTTGCGTGTCGATCCACTCGCGCGCCTTGCTGGCAGCAATGTCGGGCTTGTTCAGGTGGTCCACGGTCAGCAGCTCGATGGGCTTGCCCAGCACCTTGCCGCCGAAGTCGTCGATGGCCATCTGGATGGCCGTCGCCGCGCCCTTGCCTTCGAGGTCGGCGTACAGGCCCGACAGATCCGAGATGTAGCCGATCTTGACCTTGTCCTGCGCCTGCGCGACGGGCGCCATGGCCAGTACGCCCAGCGCACCGAGCACGCCCAGTGCCAGCGCGGTTTTTCTTGTCTTCATCTGTTGTCTCCGTATCAAAGTTGCAGGAATGCTGCAAGCCACCCGACGGTGCCAAGGCACCGCCAAAGGTGGCCCCAGCGGTCAAAGCGTCACTTCCACAGTGCGCACTTGCTCTCGGCCTTGGTCGTCCAGACCTGGTCGGCCGGCAGCTTGGCGACCACCTTGTAGTAGTCCCAGGGTTGCTGCGATTCTTTTTGCGACTTGACCTGCATCAGATACATGTCGTGGGCGAAGCGACCGTCGGGACGGATCACGCCCTTGGCGTAGAAGTCGTCGATCGGCGTGGACTTGAGCTTGGCCATGACCGCGTCGGCGTCCGTCGTGCCCGCGGCCTGCACGGCCTTGAGGTAGTTCATCGTCGCCGAGTAGTCGGCCGCGTGGATGTCGGTGGGCATGCGCTTAGTCTTCTCGAAGAAGCGCTTGCCGAACGCGCGCGTGTCGTCGTTCAGGTTCCAGTCCCAGCTGGTTGTCAGCAGCAGGCCCTCGGTGTTCTTCAGGCCCAGGCTGTGCACGTCGGTGATGAAGACCAGCAGGCCGGCCAGCTTCATCGTCTTGTTGATGCCGAACTCCTTGGCCGCCTTGATCGCATTGATCGTGTCGCCGCCGGCGTTGGCCAGGCCCAGGATCTGCGCCTTGGAGTTTTGCGCCTGCAGCAGGAACGAGGAGAAGTCCGAGGCATTGAGCGGATGGCGCACGCTGCCCAGCACCTCGCCGCCGTTCTCCTTGACGACCTTGGCGGTGTCCGCCTCCAGCGCATGGCCAAAGGCGTAGTCGGCGGTCAGGAAGAACCAGGTCTTGCCCCCGTTCTTGACCACGGCGCTGCCCGTACCCTTGGCCAGCGCCACGGTGTCATAGGCGTAGTGCACGGTGTAGGGGCTGCACTGCTCGTTGGTCAGTGCCGACGAACCCGCACCGCTGTCGATGAACACGCGCTTCTTCTCCTTGGCCACGTCGGCCATGGCCAGCGCCGTGCCTGAGTTGGTTCCGCCGAACAGCATGGTCAACCCTTGCGTGTCGATCCATTCGCGCGACTTGGTCGCGGCGATGTCGGGCTTGTTCTGGTGGTCGGCCGTCAGCAGCTCGATGGGTTTGCCCAGCACCTTGCCGCCAAAGTCGTCGATGGCCATCTGGATGGCCAGCGCGCCGTTCTTGCCCTCCACGTCGGCGTACAGGCTCGACATGTCGGTGATGAAGCCGATCTTCAGTTTGTCCTGGGCATGCGCCTGCACGGCCGCCAGGCCCAGGCCCGCCATGGACAGCGCCGTCACCAGGGTCTTGATTTTGTGGTTCATCGTCGCTTCTCCTTTACGTCGGTCAAAAAATGCGGTGCCGGGGCACGCGTGCTTACACGCCCAGCAACTGGTTCAACACGGGCATCTTGGCTTCAAGCTCGGCTGCCTCGAACTGCTCCACCATGCGGCCGTGCTCCATCACGTAGAAGCGGTCGGCCAGCGGCGCGGCAAAGCGGAAATTCTGCTCGACCATGACCACGGTGTAGCCCTTCTCGCGCAGCGTCGTGATCATGCGCGCCAGCGCCTGCACGATGACGGGCGCCAGGCCCTCGGAGATCTCGTCGAGCAGCAGCAGCTTGGCGCCGGTGCGCAGAATGCGCGCCACGGCCAGCATCTGCTGCTCGCCGCCCGACAGGCGCGTGCCCTGGCTGTTCTTGCGCTCGGCCAGGTTGGGGAACATGGCGTAGATCTCGTCGATCGACATGCCCTGCTCGCCCGTCTTCAGATGCGGGGGCAGCAGCAGGTTCTCCTCGCACGACAGGCTGGAGAAGATGCCACGCTCCTCGGGGCAGTAGCCCAGGCCCAGGTGGGCGATGCGGTATGTGGGCAAATCGATGGTTTCCTGCCCGTAGGCCTTGATCGAGCCCTTGCGCGCGCCGGTCAGTCCCATGATGGCGCGCAGCGTGGAGGTGCGCCCGGCGCCGTTGCGCCCCAAGAGCGTCACCACCTCGCCGGGCTGCACCACCATGTCCACACCGTGCAGCACGTGTGACTCGCCGTACCAGGCTTGCAGATCCTTGATTTCCAGAGCAGGCGTCGCCATGTCAATGCGCTCCCTGCAATTGGCCTTCGGTGGTTCCCATGTAGGCTTCCATCACTTGAGGATTGTTCGAGACTTCGTCGTAGTTGCCCTCGGCCAGCACGGCGCCGCGCTGCAGCACGGTGATGCGGTCGGCAATCGTCGCGATCACCTTCATGTTGTGCTCGACCATCAGGATGGTGCGGCCGGTCGAGACTTTCTTGATCAGCTGCGTGACGCGATCCACGTCCTCGTGGCCCATGCCTTGCGTGGGCTCGTCGAGCAGCATCAGCTCGGGCTCCATCGCCAGCGTGGTGGCAATCTCCAGCGCGCGCTTGCGGCCATAGGGCAGGTTCAGCGTCAACTCGTCGGCCAGCTCCTGCAGCCCTACCTCGGCCAGCAGCTGCATGGCGCGGTCGTTGAGCTGGTTGAGCGACTTGCTTGAGCGCCAGAAGTGATAGCTGGTACCCAGCTTTCTCTGCAGCGCCAGGCGCACGTTCTCCAATAGCGTGAAGTTGGGGAACACCGCCGAGATCTGGAACGAGCGGATCACGCCGCGCCGGGCGATCTGAGCCGGCTGCTCGCGCGTGATGTCCACGCCGTTGAAGCGGATGCTGCCCGACGTGGGCTCCAGAAACTTGGTCAGCAGGTTGAAGCAGGTGGTCTTGCCCGCGCCGTTGGGGCCGATCAGGGCGTGGATGTCGCCGCGGCGCACCGACAGGTTCACGTCGTGCACGGCGGTGAAGCCCTTGAAGTCCTTGGTCAGGTTTTTGGTTTCGAGGATGGTGTCGCTCATGTCTGCGGGCCGTTTGCGGCACGGGTGGGTGGCGCCGGCCTGTCTTGAAAATGTTGCAGCGCATCGTAAATCCAGCCCGGCAGCAACGCACTGGGAGAAATGCCTAAGCAGGACTACCTAAACCCTATTTGCATTCATGTTATTGCGCTTCACACGCCGACGACGGCCAGCACGACGCTCGATTCCTGGGCGTCCATCACGACGCGGCTGCCCGCGCGCAGCCGCGTTCCAGCCGGCGCAAAACCCACCATGACGACCCCTGGCGCCAGCTCGGCCGACACCTCGTCGCCCTGGCTGCTGCGCGCAATGCGCGTCACCCGCCCGGCCCAATGATTGGCGGCCAGCGGCTGCGCACCGACAGCCGGCACCGTGGCCTGCACCGCCGTGGCCTTGCACAGCGCCTGCAGCGCCATGCCCGGGCGCAGCCCCAACAGCTCAGCGCTCTCGCGCGTGATGCGCGCCTGCAGCGCCAGCGCCTGGCCATCGCCGCCGACCACCTGCAGCGCCACGTGCGCCACCTGGCCTTGCAACTGCAGCGACTGCACAGTGCAGGGCCACTGGTTGCGCATGCTGGTGCGCACCAGCAAGTGCGCAGCCGCAGCGTGGGCCGTCGCAGCGCCTGGCCGATCGGCGGCCTGGGCCAGCACCTGGCGGCGCGCCCGGTGCAGCGCGTCGGCAGCGGCCAGCAGCTCATGGCCGGCCTGCGTCAGGCGCGCGCCACCGCCGCCGGCGCCGCCCACCGCCCGCTCGACCAGCACCACGCCGGCCAGGTTGGTCAGCGTGTCGAGCGCCTGCCACGCGGCCTTGTAGCTCATGCCGATGGCGCGCGCGGCCTGCGAGATCGAGCCGCCCTCGCCTATCTCGCGCAACACCGCAATGCGCCTGTCGGCCTGCTCCTGGCCGAGCGCGTCCCAAACCGAAAGTGTTTTGTGCGGCGTCTTGTGCGTCATGAGCGCGATGATAGGCAAGCGGATCGCTATACTTTCCGCTATTCTTTTTTTGAATAGCGAGATTTCGATGATGCCATCCCCTTCCCTGCAGCGCCCCGCCGCACGCTTTATGCCGCGCATCACCGCTCTGGCCGTGCTGCTGGGTGCAGCGCACGCGCCCGCCGCGCTGGCCGATACGGTGTCGGTGGCCGTTGCCGCCAACTTCACCGCGCCGATGCAGAAGATTGCCACGCAGTTCGAACAGGACACCGGCCACAAGGCCGAGCTTTCATTCGGCGCCACCGGCAAGTTCTATGCGCAGATCAAGAACGGCGCACCGTTCGGCATTCTGCTGGCGGCCGACGACGCCACGCCCGCGAAGATTGCCAGCGAAGGCCTGGGCGATGGCGCAACGCACTTCACCTACGCCATCGGCCAGCTGGTGCTGTGGAGCAAGCAGCCGGGCTACGTCGACGCCGAGGGCAAGGTGCTGGAGAAGTCCGACTGGCAGCACATCGCGATTGCCAACCCCAAGCTGGCGCCCTACGGCGCCGCGGCCATGCAGACGCTGGACAAGCTGGGCCTGGCCGCTCAGGTGCAGCCGCGCGTGGTGCAGGGCGAGAACATCGGCCAGACCTACCAGTTCGCCGCCTCGGGCAACGCCCAACTGGGCTTTGTTGCGCTCTCGCAGGTGACCGAGGACGGCAAGCTGCGCGAGGGCTCGGCCTGGGTGGTGCCGGCCAGCCTGCACGACCCGATCCGCCAGGACGCCATCGTGCTGCAGCCCGGCCAGGGCAACGCCGCGGCCAGCGCGCTGATGCAATACATCAAGGGCGACAAGGCGCGTGCGATCATCACGTCCTACGGCTACTCGTTCTGAAGCGCGGGCGTTGAGCACGCCCGCGCCGCTGCCTCTCCCTCGAATCCAACACAGCAGTGTCCCTGTTCTCCCCTGAAGACTGGCTGGCGATCCGGCTGACGCTGGAGCTGGCCAGCATCACCACAGCACTGCTGCTGGTGCTGTGCACGCCGCTGGCCTGGTGGCTGGCGCACACGCGCTCGCGCTGGCGCGCGCCGATCGGCGCCGTGGTGGCGCTGCCGCTGGTGCTGCCGCCGACGGTGATCGGCTTCTACCTGCTGCTGTTGCTGGGGCCGAACGGCCCGGTCGGGCAGCTGACGACGGCAATGGGCTGGGGGCGGCTGCCATTCACCTTCTGGGGCCTGGTCGTGGGCTCCGTCGTCTATTCGCTGCCGTTTGCCGTGCAGCCGCTGCAGCGCGCGTTCGAGTCCGTCGGTGCGCGCCCGCTGGAGGTCGCCGCCTGCCTGGGCGCGCGGCCGCTGGATCGCTTCTTTACCGTGGCGCTGCCGCTGGCGCGCCCGGGCTTCATTACCGCTGCGGTGCTCAGCTTTGCCCACACCGTGGGCGAGTTCGGCGTGATCCTGATGCTGGGCGGCAATATCCCGGGCAAAACGCGCGTGGTCTCGGTGCAAATCTACGACCACGTCGAAGCCATGGAGTACGGCCAGGCGCACGGGCTGGCCGCCGGCATGGTGGTGTTCGCCTTCGTCGTGCTCGTGCTGCTGCACTGGCTGCAGCCCAAGGGGCGACTGCAATGAGCGCCGCGATCCACGCACGCCTGCTGCTGCAGCGCGCCGACTTCACACTGGACGTCGACTTGCAACTGCCCGGGCGCGGCGTCAGCGCGCTGTTCGGCCCGTCGGGTTGCGGCAAGACCACCTGCCTGCGCGCCATTGCCGGGCTGGAACGCGCACGCGGGCGCGTGCAGGCAGGCGACGCGCTGTGGCAGGACGACGACGCGCGCCTGTGGCTGCCCACGCACCAGCGCCGCCTGGGCTATGTGTTCCAGGAAGCCAGCCTGTTTGCCCACCTGTCGGTGCAGCAGAACATGGAATACGGCCTCAAGCGCCAGCTGCCGCAGCACCGGCGCGTGTCGCTGGATCAGGCCATCGAGCTGCTGGGCCTGGGCGCGCTCACCGCGCGCATGCCGCACACGCTGTCGGGCGGCGAGCGCCAGCGCGTGGCGATTGCCCGGGCGCTGGCCGCCAGCCCGCGCGTGCTGTTGATGGACGAGCCGCTGGCGGCGCTGGACGCGGCGCGCAAGGCCGAAGTGCTGCCCTACCTGGAGCGGCTGCAGCGCCACCTGGACATTCCGATGATCTACATCAGCCACGCGCCCGACGAGGTGGCGCGCCTGGCATCGCACCTGGTGCTGCTCGACGGCGGCCGCGTGCGCGCCCAGGGCGCAACCGCCGACCTGATGGCACGCGCCGACCTGCCGCTGGCGCATGAGGAGGCCGGCGCGGCGCTGGTGCAGGCGCGCGTCGTGCAGCACGATGCGGCCGACCACCTGCTGACCGTCGCCTTTGCCGGCGGACAGCTGCACCTGGTCAGCACGCGCGCGCACCGTGTGGGCGACGAGGTGCGCCTGCGCATCGCGGCGCGCGACGTCAGCCTGGCGCGCCCTCCGGTGGCCGGGAGCAGCATCCTGAACCTGCTCCCCGCCACCATCACCGCGCTGCACGAAGACGGCCCGGGCCAGGTGCTGGTCACGCTGGACGCAGCGGGCACGGCGCTGCTGGCGCGCATCACCCAGCGCTCGTGCCGGCAGCTGGCGCTGGCGCCGGGCCAGTCGATGATCGCGCAAGTCAAAGGTGTCGCGTTGCTCGATTGAGTTGAACAAATGACATCCGATTTGCGGACAAACCCGAGCCCAAGGGCTTGTCTGGCAAGAATCATTCTCGAAATCTGACTCGTAAGAAACAACGTTGCGCACCAGCCGCCACGGTCCCGGGCAGTTTCCTTAGAATGACGACCTCGCCGCCTGTGTGCATATGTATACGGGCGACGAAACCCTTCTCCCAAGGTGCTTCGTCACAAAGCGTTGCAGCGACCCTGCACGCCATCCGGCGCGGTTCTTGAGATGCCTTGCAGCACCATGCCACCCCACATGGATCCATGCTGCGCTTCGTTGTCCTTACCCTGGAGACACCATGCAGGCCCTGCTCTCGTTATCGCGAGCGATCGACCGGCTCAACACGCTGGTCGGCAAATACGCCATCTGGCTGATCTTTGGCGCCACCGTCATCAGCGCCGTCAATGCGGTGATCCGCAAGGCGTTCAACTACAGCTCCAACGGCTTTCTCGAGGTGCAGTGGTATTTGTTTGCCTGGTCCTTCCTGATCGCAGCCGGCTTTACGCTGCTCAAGCGCGAGCATGTGCGCATCGACGTGCTCAACAGCCATTTCCCCAAGAAGGTGCAGATGGCCATCGAGATCTTCGGTCTGCTCTTCTTTCTCACGCCGGTGTGCCTGATGGTGCTGTACTACAGCACCCCGATGGCCCTGCAGATGTACTCCAGCGGCGAAATGTCGAACAACCCGGGCGGGTTGATCCGCTGGCCAGTGTGGGCGGCCCTGCCGCTGGGCTTTACGCTGCTGCTGCTGCAGGGCTGGTCCGAGTTGATCAAGTGCATCGCCTTCCTGAAGGGCCTGGGGCCGGATCCGACTGTCAAGCCCGACGAGAAGACCGATGAGCAGGCGCTGATCGAGGCGCTGCGTGCCCAGGCGGGCGACCCCACTGCCACCGCGCAGAACAAGAACTGAACGCGCGCGGAGCACACACACCATGGAATTCATCGCATCGAACTTCGCCCCGATCATGTTCGTCGGGCTGATCTGCTTTCTGATCCTGGGCTTCCCGGTTGCCTTCAGCCTGGGCGCCGCCGGGCTGTTCTTCGGCCTGCTGGGAGTCTGGCTCGATATCTTCCCGCAGGCCATCCTGTCGGTGCTGCCGCTGCGGCTGATCGGCATCATGGCCAACGAGACGCTGCTGGCCGTGCCCTTCTTCACGCTGATGGGGCTGATCCTGGAGCGCAGCGGCATGGCCGAGGATTTGCTGGAGTCCGTCGGCCAGGTGTTCGGCCCGCTGCGCGGCGGCCTGGCGCTGGCGGTGGTGCTGGTGGGCGCCATGCTGGCGGCCACCACCGGCGTCGTCGCCGCTTCGGTCATCTCGATGGGCCTGATCTCCATGCCCATCATGCTGCGCTACGGCTACAGCCGCAGCCTGGCCAGCGGCGTGATTGCCGCTTCGGGCACGCTGGCGCAGGTCATCCCACCGTCGCTGGTGCTGATCATCCTGGCCGACCAGATGGGCAAGAGCGTGGGCGACATGTACAAGGGCGCCTTCATCCCCGGCTTTGCGCTGATGGGGCTGTACATCCTGTTCATTGCCGCGCTGGCCATCTTCCGCCCGAAGATGGTGCCTGCGCTGCCGCCCGAGGCACGGACGTTCCGCGAACCCAGCGGCAGCCACGGCTACGCGTCGCTGGGCCTGCTGGCGCTGGCATCCACCCTGGTGGCCATCTACCTGGGCACGCACATGGAAGCGGTGCACAGCTGGTGGCAGGGCGAGCTGGTCGAGTTCGTGCCGACCGACGAGAAGATCGTCGTCGCGATGTGCGGCGGCACCTTCTTCGCCTGGCTGATCGCGGTCATCAACCGCGTCACCCACCTGGGCCTGCTGTCCAAGCTGGCCGAGCGCGTGACCTTCGTGCTGATCCCGCCGCTGCTGTTGATCTTCCTGGTGCTGGGCACCATCTTCCTGGGCGTGGCCACGCCGACCGAGGGCGGCGCCATGGGCGCCATGGGCGCGCTCATCATGGCCACGATGCGCCGGCGCCTGAGCTGGGCGCTGCTGCGCCAGGCGCTGAACACCACGACCAAGCTGGCGTCCTTCGTGATGTTCATCCTGATCGGCGCCACCATCTTCAGCATGGTGTTCCAGGCCGCCGACGGCCCGGTCTGGGTCGAGCACCTGCTCTCCAAGCTGCCGGGCGGACACCTCGGTTTCCTGATCTTCGTGAACGTACTGGTGTTCTTCCTGGCGTTCTTCCTGGACTTCTTCGAGCTGTCCTTCATCGTCGTGCCCATCCTGGCGCCCATCGCCGACAAAATGGGGATCGACCTGATCTGGTTCGGCGTGCTGCTGGCGGTCAACATGCAGACCTCCTTCCTGCACCCGCCGTTCGGCTTCGCGCTGTTCTACCTGCGCTCGGTCGCGCCAGAAAAGCCCTACGTCGACAGCCATACCGGCAAGACCATGGCGCCGGTCACCACGATGCAGATCTACAAGGGCGCCATCCCCTTCCTGCTGCTGCAGCTGTCCATGGTCGCCCTCCTGATTGCCTTCCCCGGCCTGGTCACCAACAACCTGGACAAGCAAATCGACGTCGACCTGAACGCGGTGCAGCAGCAGATGTTCGACCAGCTCGACCAGGGCGACAGCAGCCCGGACTTCAATGAAGCGCCTTCGCTGTTCGCTCCGCAGGAACCAGCCGCGCCGGGAGGCTCCTCCGGCAACGGCCTGCCCGGCGCGGGGGATGCCGGCAACGGCCACAGCAGCATCGGCGTTGGCGGCGAGAGCGATGACCCGATGAAAGCCATCCAGGACTCGCTGGGCCAATAGCGCCCGTGACGCCGCAATACCGCCACGGAGGCGGACACAAAAAACCGGCCCGTAGCAGGGCCGGTTTTTTGTTGTGCAGACTGGGGTGTTGAGTCAGCCGCGCGCCACCGGGCGTGCCGGGTCTGCACACCACTGGCTCCAGCTGCCGGCAAACAGCGCGGTGGGCGCGTAGCCGGCCAGCTCCATGGCCAGCAAATTGGGAATGCAGCTCACGCCGCTGCCACACTGGTGCACCACACTGGCGGCGGGGCGGCCGGCCAGCAGCGTGTCGAATTCCTGGCGCAGCAGAGCGGGCGTCTTGTAGTGGCCGTCTTCCTGCAGGTTCAGGCCGAATGGGCGGTTGAGTGCGCCGGGAATGTGGCCGGCCACCGGATCCAGAGGCTCGACCTCGCCGCGATAGCGCGCTTCGCCGCGCGCGTCGACGATGGTCTGCCCGGCGCTGCCCAGCCGGCTTTGCACCTCGCCCACGGTGACGAGCTGGCGCAGCGGCGGGTGCAGCGCGAACGTGGTGCTGGCGCGCGGCGGCTCCTGGCCCGCGGCGGTGGCGCCGCCGACCTGCTGCCAGGCCTGCCAGCCGCCGTCGAGCACGGCGGCCGCGTCGTGCCCCGCCCACTTGAGCATCCACCACAGGCGCGCGCATTGGCATGAGCCGCTGCGGTCGTAGACGACGGCCTGCATGCCGTTGGCAAAGCCGATGCTGGCCAGCCACTGGGCAAAGTGCTCGCGGCTGGGCAGCGGGTGGCGCCCGCCGCTGGCGGGCTGGTCGCCGGGGCCGGCGCTCAGGTGGCGATCCAGGTGCACATATTGCGCGCCGGCAATGTGGGCCTGCAGGTATTGCTGCTCGCCCAGCGCGGGTTGGGCCAGGTCGAAGCTGCAGTCAAAGACCATCAGCGGCGCGCCGCTGGCAATCAGCGCCTGCAGCTGCGCGGGAGAGATCAGGGCGGTGTAGGGGGGCTGGGGCATGGCGGTGGTCAGTGAGCTGTCAAAGCCGCCATTGTCGCGCCCTGCTACGCCGAGCGTGCGCGCAGCGCCGTGGCCGTGACCCCGCTTGCGACGATGAGCAGCATGCCCAGCCAGGCGATGGCGGGCAGGTCGTCGCCGAAGATGACGATGCCGTAGAAGGCGGCAAAGATCAGCCCCGAGTACTGCAGGTTGGCGACGACCAGCGTGCCGCGGCTGCTGGCCGAGCGCGCGTAGGCCAGCGTCATGCACAGCTGGCCGCCAGCGGCCAGCACGCCGATGGGAATCAGCCACAGCGCGGGCCAGCCCGGCCAGGGCGAATGGCCGACGACCAGCATGGCCAGGCCGCCCGCGACCGCGCAGCCGGCGGCGAAGTAGAAGACGGTGCGCGTCTCGGGCTCGCCCAGGCGCGACAGCGCGACCACCTGCATATAGGCCAGCGCCGCGGCCATGCCGGCGATCAGGCCTACGGTGCCGGCAAAGCCGCCGCCGTCCTGCACGCTGGGGCGCAGCATCAGCAGGATGCCGCCAAAGCCCACCAGCACGCACAGCACCAGCGGGATTTGCAGCGGCGGGCGCTGCGCCTCGCCCACCGCCGGGCGCCAGGCGATCAGCGTGGCGCCGACCAGGAAGAAGGCGATCCACACGCTGCTCATGTAGTTGAAGGTCATGGCCACGGGCAGTGGCAGCTTGGCGATGGTGTAGAACCAGCAGCCCAGCGAGGTCACGCCGATGAAGCTGCGCCAGGCGTGCATGCCGGGGTAGCGCGTGGACAGCATCACGCCCTGGTGGCGCGCCAGCGCCCACAGCATGGCCATGCTGATCAGGCCGCGGTAGAACACCAGCTCGGCCGGGTTGAAGTGGCTGGACGCGAGCTTGACGCACACGCCCATGCTGGCAAACAGAAACGCTGCCGCAATCATCCACAGGGCTTGCATGGGCGTCGTTGAGGTTGGAGGGCAAAAACTGCCAGCGCGTGGGACGCTGGCAGCAATGTGGTTGGTGGAGAGCTGGCCTTCAGCGCTGGGGTACGGCGTCGCCCATCCTGGTGCGGTACCACTCGTGGAAGTGCTGCATGCCGTCCTCCATCGGGCTCTGGTAGGGGCCGACCTCGCAGTCGCCGCGCTCCATCAACGCGCGCCGGCCCGCGTCCATGCGCTCGCCGATCTCGTCGTCCTCGATGGCAGTCTCCATGTAGGCAGCACGCTGGGCCTCTACGAATTCGCGCTCGAACAGCACGATCTCCTCGGGGTAGTAGAACTCGACCATGTTCAGCGTCTTCTCGGCGCTGATCGGATGCAGCGTGGAGACGGTGAGCACCTGCGGGTACCACTCGACCATGATGTGCGGGTAGTAAGTCAGCCAGATGGCGCCGCGCTGAGGCAACTCGCCGCCCTGGTATTTGAGCAGCACCTCGTGCCATTTTTTGTACACGTCGGAGCCGGGGCTGCCGAAGCTGGGCGCCACGCCTACGGTCTGCACCGAGAACTCGCGCGCAAACTGCCAGCGCAGGTCGTCGCAGGTGACGAAGTTGCCCAGCCCGGGGTGGAACGGGCCGACGTGGTAGTCCTCCAGATAGACCTCGATGAAGGTTTTCCAGTTGTAGTTGCACTCGTGCAGCTCGACATGGTCGAGCGCGTAGCCGTCGAACGACAGGTTGCGCGCCTCGGCCATGCCGGCCAGATCCCTGGCGATGTCGCGGCCGTTGTCCTCGAACAGCAGGCCGTTCCACTCGCGCAGCGCGTAGTTGTTCAGGTGCAGACAGGGGTCCTGCTCGAAATGCGGCGCGCCCAGCAGCTTGCCGTCGTCGGCATAGGTCCAGCGGTGAATCGGGCAGACGATGTTGCCGCCCGCGTGGCCGCGCCCCTCGTCCATCAGGTTGCCGCGCCCGGCCAGCATCACCGCCTGGCGGTGGCGGCAGCAGTTGGACAGCAGCTGCAGCTGGCCCTGTGCATTGCGCAGCAGCGCGCGCCCGCCTTTTTCCTGGGGCAGCACGTAGTAATCGTGCGGCTGGGGCACGGCCAGCTGGTGGCCGACGTAGCGCGGCCCCTGGGCAAACAGCTGTTGGCGCTCCTGCATGAACAGCGCCGGGTCGAAATAGCTGGAAGGCGGTAGCTGGCTGGCGGCGGGCTGCAGTCGAAGACTTAAATCAGACATCGGTGGGCTCTGACCTAAAGACTCCCCACAGGGAGGGCACGGCTTTCCGCAAGGAAAGAGTGCGGGCTGAAAAAACGAAACCGGCCGCGCACAGCGAGGGCAGCCGGTTGAAAGGGAAAGGGATTATAGAAAGTGGGGTTATTTCCTCGACCGGGGTATGTGTATTGGCGCTCTTGGGCATGCGCCTAAAATCAAGGGTTTGCACAGGACGCATGGGCGTCCTTTTTCTGCACGGGGCGCCCGGCCGCCCCATTCCTGTTTTGTGCGCCCCGGCGCTTTTGCCCTCTATGCCCAAGGCTGCTGCCTCTTCCACCCGAACCGCCCCCGCGGACAACCTTGCTCCCGAGCCCGCCAGCTACGAGGCCGCCGTGCAGGAGCTCGAAGCGCTGATCGCGCGCGTCGAATCGGGCCAGCTGCCGCTGGAGCAGATGCTGGCCGGCTACCAGCGCGGCGCGCAGCTGCTGGCGTTCTGCCGCGCGCGGCTGCAGGCAGTGCAAGACCAGGTCAAGGTGCTTGACGAGGGCGGCCTGCAGCCATGGACTGCGCAGTGACCGCAGCCCTGTTCGACCTGCCCGCCTGGATGGACGGGCAGCTGGCCCGTGTGGAGCAGGCGCTGGAGCGCTGGGTGGACGAGGATGCGCCCGCCGGCCTGGGCCAGGCGATGCGCTATGCGGTGCTCGACGGTGGCAAGCGCCTGCGCCCGCTGCTGGTGCTGGCCGCAAGCGAAGCCGTGGGCGGCCATGCCGAGGCGGCGCTGCGCGCGGCCTGCGCGGTCGAGCTGATCCACGCCTACTCGCTGGTGCACGACGACATGCCGTGCATGGACAACGACGTGCTGCGCCGCGGCAAGCCGACGGTGCATGTGCAGTTTGGCCAGGCGCAGGCACTGCTGGCCGGCGACGCGCTGCAGGCCCTGGCGTTTGAATTGCTGACCCCGGCGGCCGGCGTGCCCGAGCCGCTGCAGGCGCGCCTGTGCCGCCAGCTGGCGCGCGCCGCCGGCGCCGAGGGCATGGCCGGCGGCCAGGCGATTGACCTGGCCAGCGTAGGCAAGCAGCTTGACGAGGCGCAGCTGCGGCGCATGCACTGCCTGAAGACCGGCGCGTTGTTGCGCGCCAGCGTGCAGATGGGCGCGGCCTGCGGCGTCGCGGACGCGGCTGCACAGCAGGCGCTGGCGCGCTATGGTGAGGCGCTGGGCCTGGCCTTCCAGGTGGTCGACGACGTGCTGGACGTGGTGGCCGACAGCGCCACGCTGGGCAAGACCGCCGGCAAGGACGCAGCCAGCGACAAGCCGACCTATGTGTCGCTGATGGGGCTGGACGGCGCGCGCGCCCACGCCCGCGACCTGCGCGCGCAGGCGCATGCGGCGCTGGCGGCCAGCGGGCTGGCCGACACGCGCGCACTGGCGGCGCTGGCCGACATGGTGGTCGAGCGCTCGCACTGAACCCAGCCCGGGCGCCGCCCGCCCGGGCCAAGACAATGAGGCCTATGTCGATGAACTCCTATCCGCTGCTCGAACGTGTGAATGACCCGGCCGACCTGCGCCGGCTGTCGCGCGCCGACCTCAAGGGCCTGGCCGGCGAGCTGCGCGACTTCGTGCT
This sequence comes from Comamonas faecalis, assembly GCF_039538025.1. NCBI lineage: Bacteria > Pseudomonadati > Pseudomonadota > Betaproteobacteria > Burkholderiales > Comamonadaceae > Comamonas > Comamonas faecalis. The sequence goes on along the minus strand of NZ_BAABBP010000001.1, from coordinate 7,105 downwards.
GCACAGCGTTGCGCGCACCGGGGGCCATCTGTCGTCCAACCTGGGGACGGTGGAGTTGACCATTGCGCTGCACGCGGTGTTCAACACGCCGCACGACCGCCTGGTGTGGGACGTGGGCCACCAGACCTATCCGCACAAGATCCTGACCGGGCGGCGCGAGGCAATGGCCGGCCTGCGCCAGCTCGGCGGCATCTCGGGCTTTCCGCAGCGCGCCGAGAGCGTGTATGACACCTTCGGCACGGCGCACTCGTCGACCAGCATCTCGGCTGCGCTGGGCATGGCGTTGGCCGCAAAGCAAAAGGGCGAGAGCCGCCACAGCGTGGCCATCATCGGCGACGGCGCGATGACCGCCGGCATGGCCTTCGAGGCGCTGAACAACGCCGGTGTGTCCGACGCCAACCTGCTCGTCATCCTCAACGACAACGACATGAGCATCAGCCCGCCGGTGGGCGCGCTCAACCGCTACCTGGCGCAGCTGATGAGCGGGCAGTTCTACGCCAAGGCACGCGATGTGGGGCGCAGCATGCTGAAGAACGTGCCGCCGCTGCTCGAACTCGCCAAGCGCCTGGAGCAGCAGGCCAAGGGCGTGGTGCTGCCGGCGACGCTGTTCGAGAACTTCGGTTTCCACTACATCGGCCCTATCGACGGGCACGACCTGGACGCGCTGATCCCGACGCTGGAGAACATCAAAAGCCTCAAGGGCCCGCAGTTCCTGCACGTGGTCACCAAGAAGGGCCAGGGCTACAAGCTGGCCGAGCAGGATCCGGTGGCCTACCACGGCCCGGGCAAGTTCGACCCGCAGGTGGGCCTGGTCAAGAGCGCGGCGCCGGCCAAGCAAACTTTCACCCAGGTATTCGGCCAATGGCTGTGCGACATGGCCGAGAAGGACACCCGCCTTGTCGGCATCACGCCGGCGATGCGCGAAGGCTCGGGCATGGTCGAGTTCAATCGGCGCTTTCCCGCGCGCTACTACGACGTGGGCATTGCCGAGCAGCATGCGGTCACCTTTGCCGCCGGCATGGCCTGCGAGGGTGTCAAGCCGGTAGTGGCGATCTATTCGACCTTTTTGCAGCGCGGCTACGACCAGATGATCCACGACGTGGCGCTGCAAAACCTGCCCGTGGTGTTTGCGCTGGACCGCGCCGGCCTGGTGGGCGCCGACGGCGCGACGCATGCCGGCAACTACGACATCGCCTTCATCCGCTGCATTCCCAACATGAGCCTGGCCTGCCCGGCCGATGAGCGTGAATGCCGCCAGCTGCTCACCACCGCCTACGAGCAGGATCACCCGGTGGCCGTGCGCTACCCGCGCGGCGCCGGTGTGGGCGTGGCGCCGCTGCCGGGCCTGGACGGCCTGCCCTTCGGCGAGGGCGAGCTGCGCCGCCAGGGCCGGCGCGTGGCCATTCTTGCGTTTGGCACCTTGCTCTACCCGGCGCTGGAGGCTGCCGAGCGGCTGGGCGCCACCGTGGTCAACATGCGCTGGGCCAAGCCGCTCGACACCGATTTGTTGCTGCAGGTGGCGCAAGAGCACGACGCGCTGGTGACGCTGGAGGAAGGCGCGATCATGGGCGGCGCAGGCAGTGCCGTGGCCGAGGCGCTGGCCGAGGCCGACCTCGTCAAGCCCGTGCTGCACCTGGGCCTGCCCGACGCCTTCATCGAGCATGGCGACCCGGCCAGGCTGCTGGCGCTGCATGGGCTGGACGCCGTGGGCATCGAGTGCGCCATCCGCACGCGCTTTGCCGCGCTGCTGGACGCCGCAGCCGCGCCCGGCGCCGCGCTGCGCGCAGTCTGAGCAGCACCTGCGCGGCGGGCAGCGGCTCGCCAACATGGGAAGAACCCGGGGGCGACGCCGGTGCACGCTGGCGCGTAATTGGCAATAATGAACCGGTTCGCCGGGCACTACAAAGCTTGTAGCAGTATCCAGCCCGGCGGCACGTTTTCCACCATGGGCGCGGGCCTTGCCGGGCCGGCCCATCCAACGACAAGGAGACCTCCCATGCCTGTTTTTCAACCCCAATCCGACGCGTTGCGTGCGACGCGCCGCCAGGCCTTGTGGACCGGCGGCGGCCTGGCCGCACTGGTTGCCGCGCCCGGGGTGGCGCTGGCCGACACCGGCAAGAGCGAGGCGCCGGCCAAGGCGCTGCCCGCCTACGCGCGCTGGAAGAACGCCGACGCGATGATCGTGCACAGCGCCAACACCATCGAGTTGCGCCGCGACCATTTTGGCCAGGGCTCGGTCACGCCGACCGACTACCTGTACGTGCGCAACAATCTGAATCCGCCGTCCGAGGACATCGTCAAGGATCCGGACGCCTGGGTGATCGAGATTTCCGGCGTGGCCAACCCGATGCGCACCACGCTCGGCGAGCTCAAGCGCCTGGGTCTCACATCGGTGACCATGGTGCTGCAGTGCTCGGGCAACGGCCGCGGCTATTTTCCGCACAAGCCCAGTGGCACCCAGTGGCGCGAGGGCGCGGCCGGTTGCGTGACCTTTACCGGCGTGCCGCTCAAGGTGGTGGCCGAGGCGCTGGGCGGCGTTGCCGGCGGCGCCAAATACATCACCGGCACCGGTGGCGAGACGATTCCCGAGGGCATCGACCCCAAGACCGTGATGGTTGAGCGCTCGGTGCCGCTGGCCGCGCTGGACGACGCCATCCTGGCCTGGGAACTGAACGGCGAGCCGCTGCCGCTGGCGCACGGCGGGCCGCTGCGCATGATCGTGCCCGGCTACATGGGCGTGAACAACATCAAGTACATCAAGCACCTGGCCTTCACCGCCGAGCAGTCTCCAGCCAAGATCCAGCAGAGCAGCTACCGCTTCACGCCGGTGGGCACCAAGGGCAACCCCGGCGCGCCGTCGCTGTGGGCCGTGCCGGTCAACTCCTGGCTGACCAGCCCGGTGCAGCAGGGCAAGCCGGTCAAGGCCGGGCGCGTGCAACTCGTCGGCGTGGCCTTTGGCGGCGCCCATCCGATCAAGGGCGTGGAGGTGTCGACCGACGGCGGCAAGACCTGGGCTGCCGCCCAGTGGTTTGGCGCCGACCTGGGGCCGTTTGCCTGGCGCAACTTCGTGCTCGCCGTCGATCTCAAGCCCGGCACCTACCAAGTCGCCACGCGCGCAAGCAATGCCCAGGGCGAGGTGCAGCCGCGCGAGCGCGTCGAGAACGAGCGCGGCTACAACAACAACAGCTGGCTGGATCGCAGCATCGAGCTGGTGGTGGCCTGAGGTGGTTCGGCGCATAACAGTGGCCCGTGTGGCCGCCGCCGCGCTGGCCTGCGCCGCCTGGGCAGCGCAGGCCCAGCAGTCGGCCGTGCCGGACGCGGCGCAGATCGACCTGGGGCGCAAGGTGTTCACCCAGCAGGCCAGCCCGGCCTGCGCGGTGTGCCACACGCTGCGCGACGCGCAGGCCGATGGTTCCATCGGCCCGGATCTCAATGAACTGCAGCCCGGCAGCGACCAGGTGCGCGCGGTGCTGCGCGACGGTTCGGGTGCCATGCCCTCGTTCGAGGGACAGCTGACGCCCGAACAGCTGGAGGCGGTGATTGCCTATGTGGTATGGGCGTCGCGCGCCCCGTGAACCAGGCGTTTTGCCGGAGCGTTTTGTCCGTGGAACGTACTACACTGCAACAGTTTGTTCCCAACCATTCTTCCAAGGAGTCAATGATGGATCGTCGTTCCCTCATCAAGCATGCAGGCGTGGCCGGTGTGCTGGCCGCTGGCGTGGCGCCCGCGGTGCACGCGCAGCAGACCGTGCGCTGGCGCCTGGCCACCAGCTTTCCGAAGGCGCTGGAGACGCTGCACGGCTGCGCCGTGAAATTCTCCGAGACCGTCAAGGCGCTGTCGGGTGGCAAGTTCGAGGTGTCGGTGCATGCTGCTGGCGAGCTGATCCCGGCGTTCGGCATCGTTGATGCGCTGGCCGACGACTCGATCGAGATGGGCGAGACCGCAGCCTATTACTACACCGGCAAGGATCCGTCGTTTGCCTTCAGCTGCGCCATTCCGTTTGGTTTCACGCCGCAGCAGAACCAGGCCTGGAAGCTGCACGGCAACGGCCACAAGCTGCTCGACGAACTGTTCGCCAAGTACAACTTCTTCGCCCGCAGCGCGCTGAACACCGGCACCCAGATGGGCGGCTGGTACCGCAAGGAAATGAACAAGCCCGAGGACTTCAAGGGCCTGAAGATGCGCCTGGGCGGCGGCGTGTTCGGCGAATCCATGGCCAAGCTGGGCGTGGTGGCGCAAAACATGCCCGGCGGTGACGTTTACCAGGCACTGGAAAAAGGCACGCTGGATGCAGCCGAGTTCGTCGGCCCCTACGACGACGAGAAGATGGGCTGGAACAAGGTGGCCAAGTACTACTACTACGGCGCCTGGTGGGAAGGCGGCGCTGACCTGGAGTTCTTCATCAACAACAAGGCCTACGCCAAGTTGTCGCCCGAGTACAAGGCGATCGTCAATGCGGCCATGGATGTGGCCTACAACGACGGTACCTCCAAGTACCTGTACCTGAACCCGATTTCGCTCAAACGCCTGGTGGCCACCGGTACCCAGCTCAAGCGCTTCAACAAGGAGATCGTGCAGGCAGGTTTCAATGCGACCCAGGAGGTCTACGCCGAGCACAGCGCCAAGGATCCGCAGTTCAAGAAAATTCTGGACGATCTGAGGGCTTTCCAACGCGACCAGATCCTGTGGAACCGAGTTTCCGAACTGGTCTTCACGCAGGACATGGCGTCGCTGAAGATCTGATGGCAGCTTGATGCCACCGCGCGTCCTTGGCGCGCGCATGAAAAAACCGCAGTCCGATGACTGCGGTTTTTTTCACTAAAAACTGCCGTCAGGCGTTGGTGATCACCACCGTGCGCGTGTTCAGGCAGGCCTCCAGCGCCTCCATGCCGCCCTCGCTGCCATAACCTGAGTCCTTGATGCCGCCAAACGGCAGCTCGGGCCAGGGCGCGGCGGGCTGGTTGATCCACAGCATGCCGACCTCGACGCGCTGGCTCAGCAGGTGCGCGTTCTTCAGCGAGCGGGTGTAGGCATAGCCCGCCAGGCCGAACGGCAGGCGGTTGGCCTCGGCAATCGCATCCTGCAGATCGGTGAAGCCGCGCACCGCGGCCACCGGGCCGAAGGGTTCCTCGTTGAAGATGCGCGCCGACAGCGGCACGTCGTCGAGCACCGTCGGCGCGAAGAAGTTGCCCGCCTCGCCGATGCGCTCACCGCCGGTGCGCACCGTGGCGCCCTGCGCGCGCGCGTCGCCCAGAAATTCTGCCATCGCGGTGACCCGGCGCGGGTTGGCCAGCGGGCCCATCTGCGTGCCCTCGGCCAGGCCGTCGCCCACCTTCAGGCTCTCTGCGTGCTTGGTGAGCGCGTCGACGAACTGCGCGCGGACGTCCTCGTGCACCAGAAAGCGCGTCGGCGAGATGCACACCTGGCCGGCATTGCGGAACTTGGAGCCGCCTGCCGTCTTGACGGCCAGCGCAATGTCGGCGTCCTCGCAGACGATGACCGGCGCGTGGCCGCCCAGCTCCATCGTCGCGCGCTTCATGTGCTGGCCGGCCAGCGCCGCCAGTTGCTTGCCGACGAAGGTCGATCCGGTGAACGTGACTTTGCGCACGACGGGGTGCGGGATCAGGTAGCCCGAGATCTCGGCCGGGTTGCCGTAGACCAGCCCGACGGCGCCGGTCGGCACGCCAGCGTCGGCAAACGCGCGAATCAGCTCGGCGGGGCTGGCGGGCGTCTCCTCGGCGGCCTTGACCAGCACCGAGCAGCCCGCGGCCAGCGCCGCGCTGACCTTGCGCACCACCTGGTTGATCGGGAAGTTCCACGGCGTGAATGCGGCGACCACGCCCAACGGATCCTTGACCACCATCTGGCGTACCGTCAGGTTGCGCGCCGGCACGATGCGCCCATACACGCGCTGGCCCTCGTCGGCAAACCACTCGATGATGTCGGCCGCGGCCAGGGTCTCCAATTTGGCCTCGATCAGCGGCTTGCCCTGCTCCTGCGTCATCACCGCGGCAATCGCGTCGGCGCGCTCGCGCACCAGCGCGGCGGCGCGGCGCATGGTCTTGGCGCGCTCGAACGCCGAGACGTCGCGCCAGGTCTCGAAGCCTTTTTGCGCCGCGGCCAGCGCACGATCCAGGTCGGCGATGCCGGCGTGCGCCACGCGACCGATCTCCTTGCCGGTGGCCGGGTTGAAGACCGGCAGGCTCTTGCCGTCGGCGGCGTCCTGCCACTGGCCGTCGATGAATAGTTGGGTGCTGGGGTAGCCCATGGCGTCTCGCTCCTCGGTCGCTGAAATGTGATGGACAAATATAGGCGCAATCGCACGGCGCATCCGGTCGCCGATCGGACATCCGCACCGGCGTCGCGTCATTCCATTTCCATATCGATCGAGTACGCGAAGGTGAAGCGCGGGCAGTGCTGCAGCACGACAAGCGAAGCCGACAAAGTAGGGCCTGTTAACGCTATTTTTGGCGGTGCGAACATACTCAAAACGGCGTCAATCGAGACGTGCGACGCAGCCCAGACTGGGTGTCTGGGCAAGGAGCGCAACGAAGAGTGGCGCCGTTTTGAGTATGTTCCCTTCGGGTTGCGATCAAAAGGGCCATCGCCGGCGTTGCCAGCCTTGGCGAGTGGCCCTTTTGATCACAACGCATCCGTCAAAAATAGCGTTAAGGAAATCCTGCAAAACCTCCCCGCCTGTCTGGTAGCTGTCAGCCACCGCTGGCATTCTCCTCATCCATGAAGCAAACCAGCCTCGCCCTGAACCTGAGCACGCGCAAGACGCGCAAGCAAGTCTTCCTCGAACAGATGGAGCAGGTCGTGCCCTGGCAAGACTTGGTACAGCTGATCGCCCCGTACTACCCCGAAGGCAGGAATGGTCGTCCACCATTTGAGCTGCAGACCATGCTGCGCCTGCACTTCTTGCAGCAGTGGTTCAAGCTGTCGGATCTGGGGATGGAGGAGGCCTTGTTTGACATGCCCCTGTACCGGGACTTTGCCCAGCTCGATGCCCACGGACGGCTGCCTGACGAGAGCACCATCTTGCGCTTTCGCCACCGCCTGGAGCGTCACAAGCTGGCCGAGCAGATGCTGGCCACGGTCAAC